>JAGPUY010000110.1 GCA_018067265.1 Oceanihabitans sp.
AACCTAATCGTTTACTGTAATCTATATTGTCTTGTGTAAATAGAATGCTACCATCTTCATCTTCCGAAGTGATACTGGCTATAGCATCTTTTAGGTCCATATAAAAGAATGTGAATTTTTGATTTAAAAAGCCTTCTTTAGCAATCTTATAATTGTTTTTTAGGTTTACAAAAACAGAGATTCCATCTTCGGGTTGTAAATCAGGATTCCCTCTTACATTGTGGTTTGAGTCTACAAAGTAGTAAAAGAGCTCTTCAAAGTTTGGTGCTCTATATGCAGAACCTACAACTGCTTTTAGTTTTATTTTCTCTGTAAAATCATAAGTAGATGACAAGGACCAAATTAGGTGATTATTAAATTGAGAGCTATTTGTAAAACGTACTCCCGGATTTATAGATAATTTTTTTAACGGTTGAAATTCCGTAATCCCAAATAATTCGTAATTAGTTATGGTGTTTTCTACTACATCACTAGAATAATCTCCGGTAGCAATAGCATCAAATCCTGTTTGGTTAGTGAATTCATAACCTAACTGAAGATTAAAAAAATCAGACTTTGGTACTATGTTATTTACAAATGCTTTAGAGTACCATACTTCACTAGATTGGCTTACAGTATCTGTCTCTACAGATTGCGTTTGTTCTTCTAGAATATTGTAAACATATTCTTTGTAATTCCGTTTTTGGGTTTGATACGAAAAGGAAAAATTATAGTTTGTAGCTCCATATAGTGGACCAGAAATATTCAAATTATTTACCCATCGATCTGTTTTGTAGTTTTCATCAACAGCTGTAGGATTAAGAACACCGTTTTCATATCTCCCATTTACGGTTCTATTGTAAATATCTAGGTTTTCATTAAAGTATTGTAGCTTATAAAATAAGTTGTGTTTCCCTAAGTTGAAATCCACATCTCCAGATACGGTTATTTGTTCTTTCGGATTCCACTCTGTGCCTCGCAAACTATCGTTTACAACTATTCCATCTTGAATGTTGACATAGTTTTTTCCTTTATACCCATTGTAAAAACCTGCAAAGTCATTTCTGGAGGTACCAATAGAATAAGATAATTTTTCATTAACCTGATTGGTCGCTCTTACATTTTGAATATGTCTTCCTTTATCAAAGAATTCAAATTCATTACCCACAGTTTCTTCTTGAATGGATAACTGAAGTTCCCAGCCATTATCTTTTAAACCTCTTTTTGTAATAATATTAATTACACCCGCAACGGCGTTATCGCCATAGAGAACGCCCATAGATCCTTCCACAATTTCTATTCGTTCCACATCATCTATATTTAATTGACTAATATCTATGTTGTTACCTAGGCCATTGTCACTAATAATTGGTATGCCGTCTACTAATATTTTTACATATTGACCATCTAAACCAAATAAGCTTATGGTGGAGCGACCATTAGAGGCGTCTGGGTTGACGGTAATGTTTAAGCTGTTTTGTAAAACATCTGCTAAGTTATTTCCAGCAACATTTTCTATGTCTTTTCTTTTAATAGTGCCAACAGTAAATAACTTTTTACTAACAGACATAACATTACTTTCTCCTACTATAACTACTTCGTCTAGTTTTTCAATCTTGGTAGTGTCCCTTTCTTTTTCTTGAGCGCTAATCGCGTAACTCAAAAAAAGTAAAAAATAAAGTACAATATTATTTTTATTTAGACTCATTCTATTTTATATTTGTCGCAAATATATAATCTTATTTTAATTCAATCTAAATAAGAATAAATAAATTTTAATTTTTTTTCAAACCCAACAAATAAAACTTTAGTAATGAAACATTTACCCTTAGTATTCATTTTAACATTCGCATTTACCTTTAATGTAAGCGCGCAAAAAAAGAAGGAACAAGATCAAAAAGCCATTAAAGCAATGTGTGGTTGTTATGAAGTGAGTTTCAATTTTGCGGAAACTTTTCAATATTCTGAAGATTCTACCTACGTTCCTTCTAAAACAAAACACGATAAAGGATTAGAATGGGTGCAATTAGTTGAAGACGATAAAGACAAAATAGCAATGCAACATTTATTAATTGTTGGTTCTAAAGAACAACCATATATTGTGAAGCATTGGAGACAAGATTGGGAATTTGAAAACACCGATTTGTACGAGTATTTTAGAAATAATGAATGGAAATATACCAAATTAGATAAAAGACAAGTCAAAGGACAATGGTCTCAAAAAGTATTTCAGGTAGATGATAGTCCGCGTTACGAAGGTTCTGCAACCTGGATTCATGTCGATGGAAAACACTATTGGGAAAACACATCAAGCGCTCCTTTACCAAGACGTGAATACACACAACGAAGCGACTATAATGTTACTGGAAGAACAAATAGACATGAAATTACAACTACAGGTTGGATTCACGATCAAGACAATGAAAAAATTCTAAGTGAAGATGGTGTTTATGCGCTTATCGCGGAAGAAAAAGGGCATAATGTGTACAAAAGAGTAGAAGACAGTAAATGTATTGCAGCACAAGAGTATTGGGCTAAAGAACAAGATAAATGGGCTTTAGTACGCACAAAATGGAACGAAGTATTTGCAAGAAACAAAGATTTGGTATTAGAAGAAAAAGTAGATAGTAAAGTCTTGTATAAATATTTATTTGATAAAGAAAAATACCAAACAACAGAAGAAATTAATCCATTAATTGAATCATTTGTAAAAAAATAATATGAAGTATTTAAAAAACATTATAACCGTTATCACCCTATTTTTAAGCACGCTAAGTTTTGCGCAAGAAAATATATTTTTAAATCGTGATTTTTGGAAATCTAATCCAAGCATTGCAACGGTTGAAGCCAAAATTCAAGAAGGAAATAATATAGCAGAAGCTAATGGCAATAATTTTGATGCTGTAGTATATGCTATTTTACAAGATGCACCAATAGCAACTATTAAACACATTCAGTCTAAAGAAGGAAACGATGCCAATAAGCTTACGCATGATGGTAGAACATACATTTTTTGGGCAGCATATAAAGGCAATATCGAAATCATGGAATATCTACTTAACAAAGGCGCTAAAACAGATATTACAGATGATAAAGGAAATACCATCTTAAATTTTGCAGCTGGTTCGGGACAACAAAACACGAAGGTATACGACCTTTGTATCGCAAATGGTGCAAATGTAAAAACAGATGTAACACCAAAAGGAGCCAATGCTTTATTACTAGCTGCGCCTTACGATACCGATTTTACGTTAATAAATTATTTCACATCAAAAGGTGTAGATATTCATAGCGTAGATGAAAATGGAAATGGCATCTTTAATTATGTAGCAAAAACAGGAAATATAGAGCTACTAAATCAATTACTTGAAAAAGGGGTAAAAGGAAACGATAACGCTTTTGTATTTGCAGCTTCTGGAACTAGAGGAAATACAAATACTTTCGATTTTTACAAATACTTAGAAAGTGTTGGTTTAAACCCGGAAAAAGCTTCCATTAAAAACGAAACACCTTTACATATTTTAGCCGCAAGAAGTAAAGACTTAGAATTGATTAACTATTTCCTTGAAAAAGGAAATGTAAATGCGAAAGATGAAAACGGAAACACCCCATTTTTAAATGCAGCAAGTAGAAATAATTTAGAAATAGTTACTGTATTATTTAAGCAGGTTAAAGATGTAAACCAGGTAAATAAAAAAGGAGAATCGGCATTAGCTTTGGCGGTCGCAAATA
>JAGPUY010000122.1 GCA_018067265.1 Oceanihabitans sp.
GCTAGTGAAAATGAAATTGTAAAACTACGCTTAGCGCAAAACAAAAGAATTCTTTTACTAAGTGTCTTTGGCGCACTATTGACTTTAGGTATTTTGTATGTATTAAACCGACAAAAAAGTTTAAAAAGCGAAAAGCAAATTATTATGCTAGAGCAAGATATGTTGCGTAATCAAATGAATCCGCATTTTATATTCAACACACTAAATTCTATTAAACTTTACATTATTAATAATGAGAAGGAAAACGCAGTGTACTACTTAAATAAATTCTCTAAACTTATTCGAAAAATTCTAGTAGCATCTACAGAAAAAGAAATCTCTTTAGCTGAAGAAATAGAAACCATGACACTTTATATGAATATTGAAAACATTCGTTTTGATAATGAAATTCAGTATAAAATAGAAATGGACAAAAATGTAAATGCGGAAATAATCAAAGTACCATCGCTTATTTTACAACCTTTTTTAGAAAATGCTTTATGGCACGGCTTATCTTCTAAGACAAAAAACAAAGAGATTCACGTACATATTGAAAAACCAAAACACAATGCGGTTTCTATTTACATTACAGATAATGGCATTGGTAGAGTCGCTTCAGAAAAAATTAATAAACAAAAAACATTGAAACGAAAATCTGTTGGTATTTCGATTACCAAAGAACGGTTAGATCATTTTTCTAAACAATTTACCAACGACTACAAATTGGAAATATTAGATTTATACGACGCTAATAATCTAGCCAGCGGAACAAAAGTAATTATAGAAATTCCTACCCAAGAAATAAAGCTAAGAACCGCTTAATTATTTTTTCATTTTATCTGCCACTTTTTCTAATTCGCTATACCAATCTTCACCAAACTTCCTAATTAAAGCTTGCTTTACAAATTTGTATACAGGAACTTGAAGTTCTTTACCTAATGTACATGCATCATCACATATTTCCCATTTATCATAATTGACAGCAGAAAACTCGGAGTATTCTTTAACTCGAATAGGATATAAATGGCAAGAAACTGGTTTTTTCCAATCAATAGCCCCTTGATTATAGGCTTCTTCAATACCACAAAGCGCCGTTTTCTTATTATCAAAAATCACATAAGCACAATCGGCACCATTAATTAGTGGTGTTTCTAAATCCCCAAAATCGGTAACAATAGAAGTCCCTTGTTTTTCAATTTCAGCAATACCTTCTTTACGTAAATACGGTTTTACTTTCGGATAAATATCCGCTAGTATTTTAACTTCCTCTTTATCTAAAGGCGCTCCAGCATCTCCATCTATACAGCAAGCACCTTTACATGCAGACAAATTGCACACAAAATCTTTTTGAATAATATCTTCTGAAACTATTGTTCTTCCAAGTTGAAACATCTAACTACTTCTATTTAATTGAATTACAAATTCTAATTGCGCTTTTTTATTTATCTTTAAAAATAAACAAAAACGAAACGATGGCTATATTTCATTTCTCTATATCCTATAAACAAAAAAACTTCGGTTTACAATTTACAGCTATTTAAGCAAAGATATAGCATGGCAAATATACTAGATATTGCATCAGAAAAGCTAACAATTAGCCCACATAAAATTTACGATTATTTAATGTTAAGAATCCTTTTTTTATAACGACATTTGCACCGAAATTTAAAAACTAAAATAATGCAACTTAATTTTAAAGAAATATTTACAGCCTTTATGATACTCTTTGCCGTAATAGATATAATAGGTAACATTCCTATTATCATTGATTTACGTAAAAAAGTAGGTCATATACAAAGTGAAAAAGCTTCTATTATTGCCGGTGTAATTATGATTATATTTTTGTTTTTAGGACAAAACATACTTTCATTAATTGGTGTTGGCGTAAATAGTTTTGCCGTTGCAGGTTCTTTTATCTTGTTTTTTATTGCTCTAGAAATGATTCTAGGTATCACTTTATATAAAGAGGAAGAAAATAGCGCGATGACCGCTTCTGTTTTTCCTTTAGCTTTTCCATTAATTGCAGGACCAGGAAGTTTAACCACTTTACTTTCTTTACGTGCAGAGTTTAGAATAGAAAATATTATAGTTGCTGTTTTAGCAAACGTTTTAATTATCTTTATTGTTTTAAAAACATCTGCAAGAATTGAAAAACTTATCGGTCAAAACGGAATTAGTATTATTAGAAAAGTTTTTGGTGTTATTCTTTTAGCTATTGCAGTAAAATTATTTGCACATAACATTAAAGCGCTTTTTATATAACGGAAACCTCTTTGGTTAAAGACGTAATCCGATAAAAGAAATTGTATAAATGTTACCAGTGTCCATAAAAACAACAAATAAAAACACATGAAAATATTCACCATTATATTCACCATTATAGCTACTGCTTTAATCATTTTCAACCTTACACAAATCGATTTCAGTAATCTTTTTGAAGGACAAAGCGTCGTTGCACTAATTACCATTTTCACTTCTCTATGCGCCATTGCTTTATTACAAGTTTTAAGGCTTTCTAAGAAAGTAAACAAACAACTAAAAAGCAGAAACTAATGTTTGATGCGCTTATTATTGGTGGTGGAGCAGCAGGAATGTCTTGCGCATTAGTTTTAGGTTCTGCCAAAAACAAAGCCTTTGCTAAAAACAAACGCATTGGTATTATAATGCATCAAAAGACATCTCACTTACAAAATGCACTATTTAATAATGTATTAGGTCTGCAACCAGGAACAACCGGAGCAACGATATTAGAAGAAGGCAAAACGCAACTCACCACGCAATATCCTCATGTTACGCAAATAGACAACGAGAAGGTTTCCGAAATTATTAAAACCGAAACCGGCTTTACTGTTATTACAAACAAAGAAACATACCCAACCAAATGCGTAGTAATTGCAGTTGGTTACACCAATTTAATAGCGATAAAAGGATTAGAAAACTATATAGAACCGCATCCTAGATCGGTAAAAGAAAAAGATAGAATTTGGTTAAAAAATATAGACCACAAAATAGAAGATGGCTTATATGTTGCTGGATCTTTAGCGGGTTGGAGAAGTCAATTTGCAATTGCTTCTGGTAGTGGCGCACATGTTGCCACAGACATTTTAACCCTTTGGAATAATGGCGTACACACCAAGGTGCACGATAAGGTTTAGTTAGTTTTCTTTACTTAACTGAATAACCTCTTCAATCATAATATCTTGCTGATTTATGACCTCTTGGTAGGTGCCTTCACCAAACAATTGTTCCCCTAAAGCCGCTTTAATAAGTAATTTAATTTCTTCTTTAAAGGTTAAAAAAGTAATATTTCTTTTTAAACGCTCTCTTAAATACTCTTGAAAATCTTGTACCACATCCTCAGTGATTATAAAATCCTTTACAAAATCTTTTTGCGTTAAATTATCATACGCCTCTCTTTGCTTATCTAATTGCTCAAAAACAAAATAATTTAAAAATCCTGTTTGTTGCAAATAGTTAAACGTATCGTTTTGCATACTTAAATCTAAAGGCACAAATACATCTGGAATAATGCCACCGCCACCATACACGACTTTCCCTTTTGGCGTTGTAAACTTAAGAGAATCTGCTACCTCTATTTTTTCTGGGTCTAGCAATTCGCCACTATCTAAACGCGAAAAATACTCGTCGTAATAATCTTTATTTCCATTTTTGTAAGAACGCTGTATAGACCTTCCTGTTGGTGTATAATATCTGGAAACGGTTAATCGCACTGCACTACCATCACCAAGTTGCATTTCACGTTGCACCAAACCTTTTCCATAAGAACGTCTCCCAACAATGGTTCCTTTATCATTATCTTGTAAAGCTCCGGCAACGATCTCACTTGCAGATGCAGAATTCTCGTCAATAAGCACAAAAACATCTGCTTTTTCAAAATCTCCTTTTTTGGTAGCAAAACTTTTTTCTATCGTTCCGCGTTTATTTTTGGTAAACAAAATAAGTTTATCGTCTTCTAAAAACTCATCGACAATCTGCTCGGCAATATTTAAAAACCCGCCAGGATTGTTTCTTAAATCTAAAGCTATTTGTGTTGCGCCAAGCACTTTAAGCTTTTTTAATTCTGCTTTAAATTCTTTAAAGGTAGATTCTGCAAAACGATTTATTTTGACATAACCCAAAGTATTGGTTAGCATATAGGATGCATCTACACTAGTAATTGGCACATGATCTCTAGTCACTTCAAAATCTAGTAGTTCTGGTTCTCCTTTTCTATAAACCTTCAACTTTACATCACTATCCATAAGCCCTTTAAGCTTACTTACAATAGTATCATTAGAATAATTTTTTCCAAATAAAGTATCTTTATTAGCAATAAGGATTCGGTCTCCTCCTTGTATTCCGGTTTTTTCACTCGGACCTCCATGAACAGTTCGTATGACAGCAATGGTGTCTTTATAGGTGTAAAAACTAATTCCGATACCAACAAAATCACCTTTCATGTTTTCGCTTACGCGTTGCATGTCTTCTTTAGGAATATATACAGAATGCGGATCTAGGTTTTCTAGAATACCGTTTACAGTGACATCTACAATACTATCTGTGTTTACCTCATCTACATACTCATAGTCGATGTAATCGATAAGCCTATTCAGTTTATCTTTCTTACTATTTGCCGTAAATAATCGATCGGAAGAATCTGTGAAATTTAATTTTCCGCCAATAAAAATACCAACCGCAATTGCAACTCCAAGAATTAATGGTAGGTATTTTTTTGTGTTATTCATTATGCTTTTAAATCTTCAATTAATTCTAATTCTATTCCTGCCTTCTCCAAAAAACGAAGACCAGAATCATCTTTGTATGCTTGATTATATACGACTCTTACAATTCCGGATTGATGTATTAGCTTACTACATTCTTTACATGGAGATAAGGTTATATATAACGTTGCTCCTTTACAAGATTGTGTGGAAGATGCTACTTTTAAAATAGCATTAGCTTCGGCGTGTAACACATACCATTTTGTATATCCTTCCTCATCTTCACAATAGTTTTCAAAACCAGTTGGTGTACCGTTGAAGCCATCCGAAATAATCATCCTATCTTTTACTATTAAAGCACCAACTTGTTTACGTTCGCAAGCAGATAGCTTTCCCCATTCTGTCGCAATCCTTAAATACGCTTTATCGTATTTAAGCTTCTTCTTTTCTGACATATATTATTTTGAAGTTAGAACGTTTTTACGCGATAAACATTTCATAACAAGCGGTATAACGAAGATACTTGCTTCGTATTTTAATTACAACACTTGTAAGTTAAAGTTTTACCAAACTTTAAGAGTTCTTAAAAGAAATTACTGTGGATAATCATAGGTATTACTAAACCTATTACTACGGCAGAGACTACCATAACCCAATCTCTTTTAGAAAATCTAAAAATAGTTTGCATTAAAAAACCTAGAAACAGAACAACGAAAACGATAATAATCTGCGCTAGCTCTATACCTAATGCAAATTCTAAAAGCGTTATTAGTTTGTTTTCTGATTTACCTACCATGATTTTAAACTCTCTTGCAAAACCAAGACCATGCACTAAACCAAAAAAGAGTGTAGAGAAAAACAAAACGCCAACCTTATCGCTTTTAGCTGTTTTACCAGCAGTAAAAACGTTAAAAATGGCTATTATTAAGATGGTAATAGGAATTAGAAACTCTACCAATTTACCATTTACAGCAACAACGCCATAGGCTGCTAATATTAAAGACAAGGTATGCCCTAAAGTAAAGACAGACACCAACATTAAAACACGTTTCCAATCTTTAAAAATATAAGGAACAGCAAGCACTATTAAAAAAAGCACATGATCATAAGCGTTAATATCTAACACATGATTAATACCATATTGAACATTAAACCAGAATTCTTCAAACATAATTTACACTATTTTAGGGATTGTAAATATATAAAAAGACTTATTAAAAGTTACAGATTATTTAAAGCATCTAGATTCTATATTAAATTACAAATACGTATAGATTCTTCAGCTATCGAATACCTGTTCGAAGTCGAAGTTGTTCGCTCTAGTTAAATGCAACATTAAAATATTATTTAAGCTATAAAAAGAAACACAAAACCTTGAGAAAATGGTTTTACTTCCATTATGTCATTACCATTATCAACCCAGAACCTAATACACGTCTTACGAAGAAGTTAATCAAAAATTAACAGAAATACTTTATAAAAAAAACCGTAATCGTCTTTAAAAAAAGAATATTACGGTTTAAAGAAGTACTCAAGGCGGGAATCGAACCCGCACTCCGAAGAATCGGATTTTGAATCCGACGCGTCTACCAATTCCGCCACTTGAGCAATTTAGTTCTGCAAAACTAATTTATTTTTCTATATATCCTTTAAAAATAGCATATAAATGCTTTATAGAATGAAAAAAAACTCTAAATTTGCACCTCAATAAAAAACAGGCCATTTAAAAGCCTAACTAATAATAGATTAATCATGTCAAACACCATTACTGAAGCAAAGATTTTTTCTTGTATGCAAAGTAAAGTTTTAGCAAAGAAAATTGCTGATGCCTATGGGACACATTTAGGTAATGTAATTACATCTACTTATAGCGATGGCGAATTCCAACCATCTTATGAAGAATCTATTCGTGGAACCCGCGTTTTCATTATTGGTTCTACAAATCCTGGTCCAGAAAACTTAATGGAAATGTTGTTAATGTTGGATGCTGCAAAACGAGCATCTGCAAGACATATTACAGCAGTAATACCTTATTTTGGTTGGGCAAGACAAGACAGAAAAGACAAACCTAGAGTTCCTATTGCTGCAAAATTAGTGGCTAAAATGTTAGAAACTGCTGGAGCGACTAGAATAATTACTATGGATTTGCATGCAGATCAAATACAAGGTTTTTTTGAAAAACCTGTAGACCATTTGTTTGCTTCCACTATATTTTTACCGTATCTAAAAGAATTAAAGTTAGATAACCTTACTATTGCCTCTCCAGATATGGGAGGTTCTAAAAGAGCATATGCATATTCGAAAGCTTTGACTAGTGATGTTGTAATATGTTACAAGCAACGTGCTAAAGCAAATGTAATTTCCCACATGGAACTTATTGGTGACGTTACAGGTAAGAATGTGGTATTAGTAGATGATATGGTAGATACTGCCGGAACATTAACTAAAGCCGCAGATTTAATGATGGAAAGAGGCGCTTTAAGTGTTAGAGCAATTTGTACACATCCTATTTTATCTGGGAATGCTTACGAAAGAATAGAAGAATCTAAACTAGAAGAATTAATAGTTACAGACTCCATTCCGCTTCAAAAAGAAAGTGCTAAAATTAAAGTATTAAGCGCTGCTGATTTATTTGCTGAAGTGATGCAAAACGTACACCACAACAAATCTATTAGCTCAAAATTTTTAATGTAATTAATAATTAATATAAAAACAAAAAAATGAAATCGATTACAATCAACGGATCTCAAAGAGAAAGCGTAGGCAAAAAAGCAACAAAAGCTTTACGTAATGCTGGTCAGGTTCCTTGCGTATTATACGGAGGAGACAAACCAGTGCATTTCTCTGCACAAGAATTAGCTTTCTCTAAACTAGTATACACGCCTAATGCGCATACAGTTGTAATTGAGCTTACAGATGGTACTACACTTAATGCGGTATTACAAGACATTCAATTTCACCCTGTAACAGACAGAATTTTACACGTAGATTTCTATCAGTTATTTGATGACAAAGAAATTGCATTAAATATTCCTGTAGAATTAATAGGAAACGCTAAAGGTGTTAAAAATGGTGGTGTTTTAAGAAAAAACAACCGTAAATTACGTGTGAAAGCATTACCTGCTAACTTACCAGATATAATTGAAATAGATATTACTAATTTAAAAATTGGAGATAAAGTATCTGTAGCAGATTTAAATCAAGAAAAATACACTTTATTACACTCAGAAAACACAGTAGTTTGTCAAATTAAGACATCTAGAACTGCAGTTGTTGATGATGAAGATGAAGAAGAAGGTGCAGAAGGAGAAGCTCCTGCAACGGATGACGCTCAAGAATAAATTCATTTATTTTTATAATTACAAAAAAAGCATTCTGTTTATTCAGGATGCTTTTTTTATTTTTACAAAAAACAAAAATTTTCTATGTGTAAATTCTTAACAGCTCTTTTCAAAAAAAAGAAGACTACACATAAAGCCAAAGAAATAGATTATATGAAAAAATTTCTAATTGTTGGACTAGGTAATATTGGAGAGAAGTACGCAAATACAAGACATAATATTGGTTTTAAAATGCTAGATTATTTAGCGGAAAAAGAAGAGCTTCAATTTGAAACTCAAAAACTAGGAGACATTACCACCTATAAATTTAAAGGAAGAACATTTATTTTACTCAAACCTAGTACCTATATGAATTTAAGCGGAAAAGCTATTCTATACTGGTTAACGAAAGAAAAAATCCCTTTAGAAAATTTACTAGTTATTACCGACGATTTAAACTTACCATTTGGAAGCATTCGAATTAAGACCAAAGGAAGTGATGGAGGCCATAACGGATTAAAAGACACACAAGACAAATTAAACACGACCAAATACAATAGATTTAGGTTTGGTATTAGTGATGCTTTTAGTACTGGCAGACAAGTAGATTACGTATTAGGAGAATGGACCGAAGAGGAAGAAAGTAAACTTCCTGAAAGATTAGAAAAAGGAAAAGAGATTATTAAATCTTTTGGTACAGCAGGAATAAATAATACAATGAATACGTTTAACGGAAAATAAAAAGGAAGCCAATTGGCTTCCTTTTTTATTAACGAGTATTTTTAATATCACTCTATAAGAATCTTTTTAATCGTCTCTTTCTCACCATCACTAACTTTTACTAAGTACATTCCAGATTGTACATTATCTAAGTTAATTTCTTGGTTGAAATCTGTAGTATTTAAATAAGACTTATTAAACACAGAACGACCTCTAATATCATAGACCTGAACCTTAATATCTTTATTAGAAGAGGAGTTTAAATGAATAGTAAACGCTCCGTTATTTGGGTTCGGAAATATAGAAAACGTGTTAAAAGCGTTTTCTGCAATAGATAAAGATTGTCCGCATATCTCCAAAGACCAATTATCTAAAGTACCTGTATCTACATTCCACCAATCTGTAATAGAGATCGTCCACACACCTTCACTTTCTAAACCATTAAAAGCGGATAAAGGATTTACTGGATTAAAAACTCCAACTGCAGGATCTGCACATACTATAGCTGGTTGACCATCTTCAAAAGTCACATTCATTGCGTTTTCACTAGCACAATCTCTATCCCAAACAACAACAGCAGTAGTACCATTTGGATGCATCAGTTCAATTACTAAATCACCAATATAAGAATGCGTAATTCCTACATTCAAAATCACAGAATCAATATTTCTATTCTCTGAAGCAGGTATCGTCATGGTAGTTGTTAAGGCAGCTCCTGCAGCATTCGCCCCAACACCATCTGGAATCACTAAACCTAAAGCTCCAGAACCTACATCTGTACACGCTGGACAAGCAGCACCAGTTAAAACAGAAACATATTCGGTTATTGTAACGGTATCTGTGTTAAACGAATTCGTAGCAACCAAGGTAACATCATAGGTTCCAGCTGCCGCATAAGTTACTGTTGGATTTTGATCTGTAGACGTTGCAGGTGTCCCACCTTCAAAAGTCCAAGACCAAGATGTTGCACTTGGAGAAGAAGTATCCATAAATGTTATAGACGTATCTCCTTGTAAACAAACCGACGATGAGCTAGCATCAAAAGAGGCAACTGGCGGACCAGGTAAAGCTGGTAATGTATATCCACAGTCTGATAATTTTGTATGAATCGTATTTATATCTGCAGGGCTATAATTTAAGTTTACTGCTGCTTGATACACAGCAACTGCAGCATCATTTTGCCCAGTTGTTCCAGCGGTCATTCCTAAACCTTCCCAGAAAATTTTATCCATTTGTTGACCACCAATTTCATCCCAAATACCCATTAGGCAAGTCGCCCAAATTTGTCCATCTGTATGTATAGAACCTGTTAAACCTCCTGGATAGGTAGCGGTATAATTAGTAACTCTACCATTCCAACATTCGTTATGTCCATCCCAATTAAATACCCAATTGTATTGTGGATCCGTTGAAGTCCATAAACCTAAACTTCTATTATAAGATTGCGCAACATAATCTCCAGTACCTTCTCCAAGACCTTCTAATCCACTATTTCCTCCAGAAGTTACCCAATCATGTAATCCATGACCTAATTCGTGATGAATAACATCCGAATCTTCTGCATCATCGACACAACCTTCACCAAAAGACAATTGTCCAGAACCACCAGTGTAATAGGATTGATCTGCGCCATCTGCGCCATGCGGATCAAATTTCACGCCTCCTACATATTGATAAGGCATCACATCACAACCCAAGGTATTATTTATATAATCCATCATAAAATCGATATGATAATAAGTGTTTGCCGCTTCAAACCCTTGTTCGTTTCTTGTAAAACTGAAATCTGAAGAATTTTGAGTAAATAATCCTGTATTTGGTGTATCGAAATCTACAATTTGCGCTCTTGGTCCTACCAAAGAATACGTGCCTCCTGTTTCTGTAATATCATTTAAGGTTACACTTACTCGCGCTGCTGTTAATTCTGCTGTATCTGCATCCGATCCATCTACATAACCACCGCCATAAGCAACTATGTTTGAAGATAAAGGATCTGGATTAAACACCATTGCTGTACCACTTACTCTTCTTCTATAATCTGGCGTGGTGCTTGAAGTGTGCAAGCATTCGTTATTATGCGTATGGGTATCTTCATTATAGTATTGATTTAAATCTACTACTTTAAAAATCTCTTGAGTCTGTGCATCTACAAATACATGCCATTCTCCTAAAGGATTACTAGTTAAAATAGTTACTTCATGAGCCAATCTTGTCATTTTAGGATTGTTATAAATCATCAATCTATTGGCTTTATAAGAAACGTCATTAGATACATTTAAATAATTATATGCTGTTGTATATGCTAGATCTTCAGAAACAGATGGCGTTGCATTATAATTTTTAATTACCTGAAAGCTGTTCATTACATAAACCACTTTATTTTCTGGAGAAATAGTAATAGTTACCTCCGCCTTATTTACAGGGTAACCATTTAAGTATTGCCTGAAACGCACAACAGAACCCGCATTGGTAGTTCTTGTTGCGTGATGTTTCAGATTCTGAATTTCCTCTTTAGAGATTCCTAGTGTCTTAGATTCATGCTCTAAATAATACAGCGCCATACTTTCTGGCGAACCTTGAGGGACTTCGTAATTTAAACCATAAAGAGCAACAGGAAATCCTGTTTCTATATTAACTCTCTGGTTGTTTTTAATTTCGGTTTGTATTGCTTCATCCTTTTCTAAATGTATTTCAAAAGAACGTTTCTCTACAGGCTTTTGTGCTAAAATGCTTAAGGAAAACAAAATTGCTATACCTGTAAAAAAAGCGAGTTTGTAGTGGGTAATTTTTTGCATAATACTGGCTTTTAATTAGTTTAAATTTGTATTAAATATACAAATAAATTAAGGATGCTATTATCGTTTTTACAAAAAATATCCTTAGTCATTAAATACTTCACACCAAAACACATCTTTAGATCGTATTTTCATAGAATAACAGCCATTATTTCGACAAATCAACAATCTATTATAATCTTGCATTACCAAGCACTAACAAGAGGTAAACACTTACAAAAGCAAGTGTTAAAATTCACTTCAAACAGTTCTCATAAACATATTTTCAGTACTTTTATGGCTATAATTCAATTATTTTAAACTAATAAAAATGAAAAAAATTACTTTTAGTCTTTTTATTTTTCTGTTGGCATCTCAGATTTCTGTGCGTGCTCAAGAACAAACAAAAAGCATAGGATCCAGTACGTCTTCACAGGTGTTCGATCCTACTCCAGCAACCTTAGAGTCTATAAACCAAACAGGTTTTGCAAGATGTTTAACTGTAGAAAGTGAAGCATTATTACAACAAAAATATCCTGAACGTTTATCTTCTGAGGAATTTGAAGCATGGTTAGCTCCTAAAGTCTTAGATGTAAAAGCGAACAGAGGATCTGCTAATAGATCTATTTTTAATATCCCAGTAGTAATACATATTATTCATAATG
>JAGPUY010000128.1 GCA_018067265.1 Oceanihabitans sp.
GTGTTTTCTTTAGATATTTTTTGTTTAATAAAAACATCTGCACCCAAACGAATTGGCACACGCACTAAAGAGCTCTTTTTAAACCGAGGAGCTTTTCCTTTTTCCTCAATAATATTTGCTATTAATAGTCTTACGGCATTAGAACCAATATCTATTGCCGCATATTTTTTTATAGATAACATTTATTGTTTATTTAAGTAATACTTATAGGTTTCAAATTGTGTTCGAACCTTTGGCTTATCATTACGTTTGTACACATTATTTTGATTCGCGTTTAAAATTCTCGCTTTTACATTGTCACTCCAACATATATTATAGGTATCGATTAGTTCTTGTTTTATTTCATCATCATAGATCGGACAGCTTACTTCTACTCTATTTTCTATATTTCTAGTCATCCAATCTGCAGAAGATATATACACTTTAGGATCATTATCATTACAGAAAACAAAGAGTCTTGTATGCTCTAAAAACTTATCTATTATACTAATAACTTCAATGTTTTCGCTCATTCCTTTTTTACCAGGAATTAAACAGCAAAGCCCTCTTATTATTAATTGAATTTTAACTCCTGCTCGACTAGCTTCGTATAATTTATCTATCATTTTATAGCTAGACATACTATTCATTTTAAGCTTTATATATCCAGGTTTACCGGCTTTTACATTTTCTATTTCTTTATTAATTAATTTGAAAAATGCCGACTTGGTATAATGTGGCGATGTAATAATATGTTTATATCTAAAAACACGATAATTCGTATCAAAAAAGCTAAACACTTTATTGACATCTTTTAGTATTTTTTGATTGGTAGTAAATAAAGTATAATCGGTATAGATTCTTGCCGTAGATTCATTAAAGTTTCCTGTGCTAACAAAGCCATAACGAACTATTTTATTTTTTTCTTGACGTTCTATTACACACATTTTACTGTGCACTTTTAAACCAGGAACTCCAAAGATTAGATGAATACCTTCTTTTTCCATTTGTTCGGCATAATCAATATTTGCCTGCTCATCGAATCTTGCTCTAATTTCTATAGAAACAGTAACTCTTTTACCATTTTTAGCTGCATTGATTAAAGAACTTGCTACATGCGAAATTTGTGCCAGTCTATAAATGGTAATTTTAATCGTTTTTACTGCAGGATCTAAAGCTGCTTCTCGTAAAAATTTAACGATATAAGAAAACGTATGATACGGTGCGTATAGCAGATAATCTTTTTTAGCAATCTCGCTAAAAATACTTTTTTCAAGGCTTAGCCCTTTTATTGGTAAAGCTTCAATCTTATCGTAAAGTAGATCTGTCCTTCCTAAACTAGGAAAATCCATATAATCTCTTCGGTTATGATATCTACCTCCAGGAATAACGCTATCGGTATTTTCTATAACCATTTTGGTCATAAAATAATGCAGTGTTTGTTTGTCTATTGTTTTATCATAAACAAATCGCACAGGATCGCCAATTTGTCTGTCTTTAACACTGTCTGAAATTTTTTCGATAAAACTTTTACTTAAATCACTTTCTAAATCTAACTCACCATCTCTGGTGATTTTAATCATGTGCGCTGTTATGCTCTTATAATCAAAAATATTAAAAATATCATCTAGGCAGTAACGAAGTAAATCGTCTACCATAATAATATAATTTTTATCCTTTTGTTTTGGTAGCACTACAAATCGCTCCATTGCTTTAGAAATTTCTATAAGCGCATATTGATTCTTGTTATTTGTTAGCACCATATTTACAGCTAAATATGCCGCACTATCCTTAAGATTAGGTAATTCTACGAATTCATTAAGTACTATAGTTACCAGGGCAGGACTTACTTTTTGAAGGTAGTAATTTTTAATGAATTTCTTCTGCTCTTCATTAATTTGTGTTTCATTTATAATAAAAATGTTTTCTAATTCTAACTTTTTTTGAATAACATTTAAAATTTTTAAACTTTCACTTTGTTGTTTAATAACTATTTGCGTTATTTTTTCTAATAAAGCAGTAGCTTTTACTCCACCAAGCTCACTTTTACCTTCTTTTCCTGCTTCCACAATTCGTTTTACAGTGGCATAGCGCACTTTAAAAAACTCATCTAAATTATTAGAAAAAATACCTAAAAAACGCAAACGTTCAATTAATGGAACATCCTCATCTTCTGCCTCTTGCAAAACTCTAGCGTTAAACTGTAACCAGCTCACTTCTCTATTAATATAAATGTTATTTACTTTTTCAGGCTTGGTCATTTAGTAGTGTTTTCTTAAACAAATATAAATGAATTAATACTTTTTTAGTTGAAAAAGGAATAGATTTATGTTATTTTAAATCCTTCGGAAAGATTTTCAACACCGTTTTTCCAGGTGCTAAATTTTGCCATGAATTTATATTAAAATCAATACTAACCAGACCACTTGTTGGCACATTGTCATATAACACAGAACCATAGGTATTTACAAAAGATGTGATAGCAAAATTATGTCCAAAAATCATTAAATGATTAATGCCATTGGCACTGTTTTTTATGACCTCAATTAAGTCATTTCCAGAGAAATCATACAATTTGTTATTCTCTTGAAAATCAATATTTTCAAAATTCAACGTTTTTATAAAAATTGCCGCTGTTGACCTTGCTCTTTTAGCATCACTAGAAAGTATAAAATCTGGCATAATAATTTTATCCTTTGCATAAGAGGAAACTAAAAAAGCGTCTTCTAATCCCCTCTTTTTCAAAGGTCTTTCAAAATCGGTTACGCGATGTTCCCAAGATGATTTTGCATGTCTAATTATTGTTATTTTTCTCATATCTGTACTCGATTAATATTACATTTTAACGATTAAACGTATTTGCATTTCACTTTGTCGAATTTATGGGTTACTTACCATTTATATTTGATGATGAAATAAAATCGTTCGTACATTTGTTATATAAGCTATTAATTAATAACCCAAATTTAATAATTAAACTTAATCTAAACACATTAAGAAATTAATGTACTTCCCTCTCTAAAGATTAACGTCTTACTTTACATTTTGGTTGTTTTAAATATAATTATTTTAGTTTGAAAAAGAAACTATTATAGTAACGTATGTGTCAAAACATAATTAGAAATAATATAACTTTTATAAACTAAAAAATTCAAGATTTTTATAATATGAAAAAAGTAATCTTATTACTTGTGGTATGTCTAATATCACAAATTGGTTTTACACAAGAATTAGTTAAACTGGATTATTCCGATTTTGAGAATAATCAACTTATGAAAACTAACGCTCTAGATGATTTTAAAAATCTAGCAACTAAGGCAGAAATTGGAGTTGCCTACTTAGAGAGTAATAATGTAAAGATTTATAACAAGGAAAACGGTATTCAGCTAATCCGTATTACAGATAGTGATATTAGAGAATTAAATACATCCCTAGATTTCTCCAACTCGGTGGAAATGATAATCATACAGATTTCAAAACCAAACTTTAATTTACAAACCATAGATTGTTCTAATCTTAAGCAGTTTGGAAATTTAAAATACATCTACTTTATATATCAGATAGATATAAAAGACAATAGTGAATTACAAAAGTTTAATTGTTTACCTATTCACGTAAAACAATATTACACTAAACAATTAGCTTCTTAAAACATAGACTATGAAAACATTTACTAATTCATTAATAAAAGCAATAGTAGTTATTTGTCTATGCTTTTTTAGTTTTAATAATCTTTACAGTCAGGTTAGAGTTCCGTTTACGCAAAGAACGGCGGCAGATACTCCTGGTCAAACTGTTTACAGTATTAAAGGTGATTTTACATTAATAGGTAACACCAATTTAACACTGCAAAATTACGGTACCAATACTACTAATAGTAATAATACTATGATTGCGGTAGATATTGACGGGGATTCTAGTACTTCCAATTCTTCATCTGCCAATTTAAATTTCAGTACCGAAAATGGTGCTGTTGAAGATTGTTCTAAAGTGATATACGCAGGTTTATATTGGACAGGTAGAACTTCCAATTCTAATGTAACATTAGCAAAACGTAGCGTTAAATTTAAACATGCAAGCCAAACCGCTTACGAAGATGTTGTTGCAAATACCAGTGATATATATTTCCCAGGGGATAACAATATGTATGCTGCTTACGCGGAAGTTACAGAAATAGTAAAAGCCAATGGTACAGGTCAATACTTTACCGGAAACGTAGAAATATCGACAGGAAATGGCGGTAGCACAGGTTATTATGGTGGATGGGCCATGGTAGTTGTGTACGAAAATGATTTAATGGAATGGAGAGATGTTACTGTTTTTGATGGTTATGCCTATTTAGTAGGTTCTCAAACTACGAGTAATACTTTAGATGTAACTGGTTTTAATGCGATACAAAACGGTCCTGTAAATGTGAAGCTTGGGGTTATTGCAGGTGAAGGTGACCGAGGAATTGCTGGAGATTATTTAGAAATATGGGAAGATAAAGATAATGATGGCGTTATAGACACGAGTTTAATTCCTCTTTTGGATGAATGGACACCCTTATCGCATTCCGGAAATTCTACTGGCAACTTCTTTAATTCCTCCATTCAAACTGGCGGCAATACTAGAAGTCCAAATTTAGTAAACAATACTGGTTTAGATATTAGTATGTTTTATATTGATAATACGAATAATGACATTATTGATAATGGAGCTACGAATACAAGTTTTAGATATGGGTCTACGCAAGACACCTATATTATTTTTAATATTGCCATGGCAATTGATGCTTTCGTTCCTTCTATAGACGGTCAAATTTCTATTAACAATATTAATGGGGATAATACTATAGTAGAACCATATACTATTAATCCAGGAGAAACTGCACAATTTGATATTGACATTCATAATAATGGTAATGAAGCATTAGAGAATTTTTTAATACAAATTCCTGTTCCAGAAACTGCTATTTTTGTTCCTGGTAGTATTCAATATACGGTAAATGCTCCTGCAAATACCACAACAACTCCTTATTATGATGCTGCCTTTGGTACTAATGGAGGAATTATTTGGGCGTTTGGTGATTTACCAGAAGCTACAAACTTAAGTGATGTTTTAGCGTCCTTATCCTTTGAAGTAGAAGCTTCTACAAACTGTGAAGCTTTTAATCCTCCAAACTGTAGCCCTATTATTTCTTTATCAAGTGCTTTAATGACAGGTACTGGTGCGGTCTCACAAAGTCCGTTTTTCATAAAATTTAATAGTGGATATCAAGAAGCGCCATGTCTTGCTTACCCAATATCAGAACCTATAGTAATATCTGTTATTCCTTCTCTTGAAATAGATAGTGCAGCTTCAAACCTTACTGTCGAATGTGATGGCTCTGGAAACACAACCGCTGTAAATAACTGGTTAGCAACAGCTGGAAACGCATCTGTTGTTGGGGATTGTGTTATTACTTGGACTAATAATTTTAACGGATTATCCGCAAATGAATGTGGTGCCGCTGGATCTACAACCGTAACCTTTACTGGAACGGATTCTTGTGGAAATACCACAACGACTTCTGCTTTACTTACTATTGAGGATACTACTCCGCCAGATCTTTCTAACTGTTCTGTTACCGATGAAATTTTAGAATGTAATGGTACAGACAACGAAACTATTGCTGACAATTGGAATGCAGCTAATCTTTTAGCATTGCAAACATGTCCTGTGGACGCTTGTAATACTTCTCCAACATATACCGTTGTATCTAATTATAATTTTAATAACCTTATTTCTACTTGTGGTACTGGTGGTACTATTGAAGTAACGTATACAGGTTCTGATGATTGTGGTAACGAAGCGTCTATTACTGCTACACTTACCCTTAACGATTCTATTGGTCCTGACTTATCTAATTGTTCGGTTACAGATGAAATTCTAGAATGTAATGGTACAGATAACCAAACTATTGCTGATAATTGGAATGCTGCTAATATTTTGGATCTTCAAACATGTCCAGTAGATGATTGTAACGTAACTGCAACTTATACTGTTGGTTCCAATTATGATTTTGCAAACCTTATTTCTACTTGTGGTGCTGGTGGTACTATTGAAGTAATTTATACTGGTTCTGATGATTGTGGTAACGAATCCTCTATTACTGCAACACTTACGCTTAATGATTCTATTGGTCCGGACTTA
>JAGPUY010000129.1 GCA_018067265.1 Oceanihabitans sp.
AAAGTATAATCTTCATCGCAAGTAGTAGCATAAGCCATATTAGAGAACTTTTTTAATTCTTTAAAGTTGGAAGCAACTATGTTTTCGAATATAGGTTCTAAAATTAAAACTAAATCCTGAGAAGTAGCTGTAGTTGGATCTTCATCTCCATCTGCCTTATCTTCAGCAGTAAAATACAAGGATTCAAAATAGGTGTTATAGTCTTCCGAACAACAAGAAAATAGTACCGCTTGAAAAAGGGCACAAAAGGCAAAAGATTGAATAGTTTTCTTAATCATGGTAGTTTTTTTAAATAGATGCAGATTTTAGGATTTGGTTGCGTGGAGATGCAAATGAATTTTGATTTTTATTCCAATTCCTTCCCATAAAAACCATCTTTTAAATCTTCTGTACGCTGTTGCGGAATTACCTTAAAGTGCGTTTTAAAAAAATCGAGTTGTTCTTGGTTTAAAGCAGGTAATGGGATGTTTCCTGTTCCCCAAAAGAAGTCCACATTATTCGGCGTGTGAATACTTGTTTTTTCTAGGGTTAGGGTTTCGTAATCTTCCGGATATTTAGAGTTTTTATATGGCGTTATAAGGTATTCCGAAGAAAAAGTACTAGAAACGGCAAGTTGTTTGTTATTGCTAATTCGCTGATTATTGATCTTAAAAAATAACGGTATGGCAGCTAGTACGACAGACATAACGATAACGACTTGAATGCTTTTTTGATGAACTAACACCTGGGAAGCTATCAGTAAACTAAAACATAATATAAACGGAAAGAAGAAGCGGTATTGTGGTGAAGTTAGCAATAGAAATACCATCGTGATTACGGAAACCGTATAAATAATAAAAAAAGCGTTTTTGTTTTTTGATTTTGCGATAATAAATGGAATCACAGCCAAAAGTACTATGATTAATTTATTGAAAACACCATGCAAACTAGGCGCTAATAACCAACTTTTTAGTTTCGTGAAATAGGACGCGTTTTCAAAAGTTTCCGCAGTTAAATGATATGCATAAGGTTTGGTGTAATTCGCAAAATAGGTTTCTATACTTTCCGGTAAACTCCAAGACATTTTTAAACTTTCCATTCCTTGTAAAGGGAACATTAAATTACCAGTAACTATTATATTTTTAATAGCAAAAAGGAGCAAGGTTAGACTTCCAAATAAAACAATAATGGAGCTTGTACTTCTTGTAAAAATGAAATAACGCTTATATAATACTAGAGCAAAAATGCAAAATGGTAATGCGGTTAGTTTTATGAAAATCATAAAAAAGGAAAGCAATGCGACTGCGAAAAAAGCTTGTTTTGTATAACTAGAATAGCATAATATAAACTGGTGTAAAAGGATAAAACTTAACACATAAATAGCAATATCTGGAGATGGCGCAGATATAAATTGAAAGAAAAATACATTTGCTATGGGGAATAAACCAAAGATGAGATTCCCTTTTGAAGCGTCCTTTCTTGAGATATAATCATGTAGTCTTAAAATAGCATACACATTACCAAGGACTAATGCTAAAGCACTTAAATCATTAAATCTGTTGTAAAGAAAACTGAAATTAAAGGCACTTTGTAAAAGGTGCCACCCCGAAGTTTGTCCTAAAAAAACATGTAAGTTTACCAAGCCATTTACAAAACCGTATGCATTAAGCCATTTAATGGTTTGTATGTAATACGATTCGTTATCTATAACAAATGGAGGAGAAGCGCTTTGTGCTAAAATAAGGATGCTTATAAGTCCTAAAACGATTTTGAAAAACGTAGAAAGACCAAGCATTTTTGTTTTTAATTGGCTCCAAAAAACAACTATTTCTTTACGATTTAGATATCCTAAAAGAATTGAAATGCTCAATAATACAATATGAAAGTAACCATTAATAGCAAACGGAATAGCCCAAATACTAGCAAGTAATGTCACTCCGAAAAAACCAAAAAAGATAGTTATTATATTATCCTGTTTTTGGGATTGTAAGACACGGTTTATGCTAACTCCAATAATGCTGCTTATTGTAATAATATAAAGCCAGGAAAGGAGGATGAGTAGCATAATTAATTTTTAGTGAGGTATTTCGACTGCGCTCAATATGACAATTTGTTTCGATTTTATAAAATTAACTTCCTTTGAGAACGCTGTGTTATACTTTTGAATTTCAAAAAAAAAGAGATACTTCGACAAGCTCCGTATGACATTAAGTTTCATTTATAACACGGAACACTAATCACTACCAACTATTTTCCCATCTACCATAGTCAGTTTTCGATCTGCCATATCTGCTAATTCTTCGTTATGCGTAACAATTACAAAGGTTTGCCCGAATTCATCACGTAATTTAAAAAAGAGATTGTGTAGGTTTTCGGCAGAAGCGCTATCTAGATTTCCAGAAGGTTCATCCGCAAAAATTAAATCCGGATTATTAACCAAAGCTCTAGCAACTGCAACACGTTGTTGTTCGCCACCAGAAAGTTCGTTTGGTTTGTGTTTGTATCGATGCGATAAACCCAAAAAATCTAAAAGTTCTTTCGCTCGTTTTTCTGCTTCCGCAGGTTTTGTTCCTTTTATAAAAGCAGGAATACAAACGTTTTCTAAAGCTGTAAATTCTGGAAGTAATTGATGAAACTGAAAGATGAAACCAATATTATGATTTCTAAATTTGGCTAAGGCTTTATCGTTTAACGAAGTAATATCTGTTCCTTTAATTTTAAAGGTAGTTTCTTCTTTTTTGGAAGCTTTATCTAGTGTACCTAGAATTTGTAAAAGTGTTGTTTTTCCTGCGCCAGAAGCTCCAACAATAGATACAATCTCTCCTTTTTTAATATGAAGATTTACACCTTTTAATACGTGTAAATCTTCGTAATATTTATGAATATTTTTGGCTTGAATCATTATCTTTTTATCAAGCTATGAAAGTACTACTTTATGCTTAATCCAGCAACTTTAAATGTTTTTAGGTTTCGATTTAAAGATGTTTTTTACATTATTATAATCTATGTAATAAACTACTCTTAGTGAGAAAACATGATTTATATCTTCTTTAAACAAATCGTTTAAACTCGTGAAATAATCATCTTTAG
>JAGPUY010000155.1 GCA_018067265.1 Oceanihabitans sp.
AATTTAAAATCACACAACAACATGGGAACACATTGTTTTATACTCTTTTATACAAAAAACAGAAAAGGAATAGCCTCTCTTTTTATCCTTATGTTTTTCGTATTATTAAGTGCTTGTAAAGAGCAAAAGCAATCACCTATCCAACAAGAGACTCCAATAGAATACAATACAAATAGCCTAACAAAAGATACGGTTGCAAAAGAAAACCTTCCGGTAAACTTTCCATTTCTAGAACCTTCCATCGACGATCAGATTAGCCCATTCGTACGTCGAATATTTCAAGATAAAAGGGATAATTTTTGGTTTGGCACCAATGGCGATGGCGTTGCTAGATACAATGGCCATACACTAGAATATTTTTCTATTAACAACGGACTTGGCGGTAGTGCCGTTCGCGGCATTGTAGAAGATAACACCGGAAACATCTGGTTTGGTACCGAAAGAGGATTAACCAAATACGATGGCGATGCCTTTAAAAATTACAGCAAGAAAGATGGCCTAATTCACAATAATGTGTGGAGCCTTTTTATAGATAGTAAAGGAATAATATGGATAGGTACCTTGCAAGGCGTATCTCGTTTTAACGGAAAAACATTCACTACTTTCGAACTCCCAGAAACAGCACCCGATTATAATCGAGGTGTTACCAGCAAGAAGATCGTCCATAGTATTATGGAAGACAGCAAAGGGCAAATGTGGTTTGGCACCAATAAAGGTGCTTATGTGTATGACGGAAAAACATTAACCAATATTTCAGAAAAGGATGGCTTATGTAATAATTCTGTAAATGATATTTTAGAAGATAAAAAAGGAAACATTTGGTTTGCTACGCATTACAAAGGTGTTTGTTATTGGGACGGAAAAACCTTCACCAGTTTACCTACCAAACAAAGAGAAAGTGGCACCGAAGTTTGGAGTTTATACGAAGATTCCGCTGGTCAAATCTGGTTTCCTATCGAAAGTTTTGGGGTGTACCGCTACAATGAAAAAGCACTGACCAATTTTAATAGCCAACATGGTCTTACTAGTAACGCGATTCAATGTGCTTTTGAAGATAAAGACGGACGATTATGGCTTGGCGGTTATATGGGACTATTTCGTTATGACGGCCAATCCTTTGTGAATGTCACCAAAAATGGGCCGTGGTAAAAAGGACAAAATACACGACAAACCCAATATTGAAAACACGTATCAACGATTCATAAATTGCACTTTGCGAAAGCATAGTGTTTTTTTTTGTTAAAAAATAATTGGTTAACCAATTATTTATCTACCTTAGTTTCACCAATAAAGCATTTCATTTCCCTCAAATGCTTTCATTCACTTAAAAACAAAAACCACTTTACAATGACAAAACAACCAATTACAGCATTAGCAACATGCCTACTCTTAAGTCTTTTTACAACACTAAGTAGCTGTAAAAAAGAAACCAAACAAGTAGAAACTATACTAGAAGAAGCTCCGAAAACGGTTTACGCAAGTGACGTCATTCCTTTTTTTGAGGATTGGAAATTAATTTTAGGGGACGGATCTAATGCTGGTATTGCCACTAATTTTGAGAACAAAGATTTCTTTTATACTACTAATGATGGTACTACGGACTGGGTTGTTTTTAAGGCTCCCAATGCAGGAAGCACGCATGGAACATCCAACAATACAAGAACCGAATTAGCGCAAGTAAAAAAATGGTATCCAAAAACAGCGAATGATAAATTAACAGCAACGCTTAAAGTAATGAACGTATCGGCAACTGGTGATGCACGAGTAGCAGCTTCCCATGCGGTAGTTGTAGGTCAGATTCATAGTGCAGATGCTTTTGAAAACGAACCGCTTAAAATATTTTACAAAAAATTCCCAGGACATACCAAAGGTTCTGTTTTTTGGCATTATGAAATCAATACAGCAGGAGACGACAATGCTAAAAGATGGGATTATTCTTCCGCAGTTTGGGGGAACGACTTTTCGGTAGTTGGTAGTGATGCCAATACCTATCCTGCCGAACCTACAGACGGTATTGCTTTAGGGGAAGAATTCAGCTATGCAATTGCAGTTAAAGATGGTATCATGAACTTAACATTTACTAGTCCAGGACATGAAACGAAAACCTTTACTAAAAACTTAATCGCATCCGAATACACCACAAAAGCAGCTATTCCTGAGCAAACACAAAAATTATTTGTACCAATTGGTCAAGACGGCGTAGAACGTAAAGCAGCATATACTGGCGAAGGTTGTTTCTTTAAGCTTGGTGCGTACAACCAAACCAATGGAAAATCGCCAGAAGTAAATAAAAACTGGTGTTCTGGTGCAGAAACACATGGTGGGGATATTCAAAAACAATATGCCGATGGAAACTATGCCGAAGTATGGTTTAAAAAAGGAAGTATTTCTGTAAGTGAAGCTGCCGTTTCTAATGCGGGTTATTTTGCTAAAAACGATTAGCTTTTAGGAGTCCTTAAATCCTAAAACACAGACTAAAAAGACCAAGCGAGAGCTTGGTTTTTTAGTTTATAAACCTTCCCTTTTTATCTGTGCTACAATTTGGTTTCCTCTATAAATAGCACCTTCCATATAGCCACCATAACTTGGTGACGTTTCCGAACCGGCAATGAAGAAACGACCCTTTACATATGCTTTTTGATATATGGGATGGCCGTTGTTTTCGTGCGGACTTATAAATCCAGTATCTACTGTGGTAACTAAAGGTTCTTCGCTCCAATTCTTTTCTTCGTACGAAAGATAATTACTTCCATCTTCGCCAAAAAATTTAAAAAGTTGCTCCCGTACTTTTTCTTCTCTATAAACTTTGGTTTCCTTAGCTAAAGCACCATGTAAAAAACCCATTAGTGCAAAGTGTTTATGCTCCAAATCAGTATGATCATACATTTCTGTAAACGGACCGACATTACTAAAACCAACACCAGACAAACCTTTTTCTTTCCAAAACGCCCTTTTATACACCAAAGCAAACTTAATGGCATCCTTCATCCAGGTATGTGTATGCTTAGCAACTTGTATCAGATTGCTATCTAATGCGGGAGAAAACGCCACGCTATCTACCAATACTTTTGGTGGTACTGTAGAAACCACAAAATCTGCCGTAAAAGCGGTGTTTTCGGTACGGACTTCTACCCCACTTTCTGTGGTATTTATTTGCTGTACTTTTTGATTGAACAACAATTCTTCTTTAGAAAAACCCATGGCCAATTGGTCTAAAAGAACACGCGTACCACCAGCAATTCGATAACTTATTTCTTGATTTTGTGGAAGCTGAAAACGTTGCACTGCATGGGCACTCGTTGCTTCAAATAAAGCATCACCACGCATGTCTTGCTCAAATAAGGTAATGTTTAATTCGCTACACAATTTCAATAGTTCTTCATTGTATTTCCATAACCAAGTTGCACCTAGTTCTACATGGGTATCATGCACATTCTTGGTGAAAATTCTTCCGCCAATTCTAGCATTTGCTTCTAGAATACGCACTAAAAAACCTTCTTTTTTTAATCTATATCCCAAATACAAACCCGAAAGTCCAGCACCAATAATTACTATTTTCTTTTTCATTCCTTCAAAGATAACGAAGCGCGGGTGGATACAAAACCACTTTGTGAAAACATAGAGGTTTTTATGCTTTTTTTTGGCAATTACGGTTTACCGTAAAATAGTTTATAGAGCGTTTTATAACTTGGCTTGACTAAAGAAAAATACGTAGTTCTACGTATTTTATGCTTGAGGAATAAAAACTAACTTCGTTGTTATGACTTTATTGGGTGATAATAATTAGATACTTAAAATATCTCTACTTATTTACATTATATAATTCATAAAAGTGATGATATAACACGTTGCCAACAATGTAAAAAAAATGAGAAAAACCGAACTAAATTTTTTTGAAAATGGAAATTGTCTTGCAGGTTATGATTATTATCCGTTCTACGAGATTTTTAAATCAATCCGTTTTTTAATTGGAATAAAAACTAAAAATGAAAAAGAACTACGTGGAATATATTATACTATAATAATCCAATGTACGACATTAATAGAAGGAATGAGTGGGCAAATAATTAACTCATCAATTGAACATAGATTTTATGAGATTGAAAATTTTTCGAAAAAAGACAAAGAATTTTATAAACGTATCCTTCAAAATTTGGAAAAGACAGTTAATAATTCATTTTTTCGTGAATTAGAAAAAAACTGGGAAGTTGTTTATGACCAAGATTTGAAAAAAGCAGTTAATGAAAAAGATAGTGAATTATGGAAAAGCATAACAACACTTTTTCAAATTAGAAACGCAATTTCTCACGGACATCTTTTGACTGTAGAATATCATCCAACTGGAAATAATAATGATTTTGACATAAAGGTTTTAGATAAATACAAAGGAATTTATTCATTCCTTACCGAAAAGAAGTTGATTGAAGCTGACAGACTTGGAATGGTTCATTTAGTAAATAAAAAAGTAGTTGAATTTTTTATCGAAGAAGCAACGAAATTTATCAATGCTATTATTTTATCAATTCCAAATAATAGAGATAAATCATTAGCACTAAACAAATATCAATTCATAAGAGAACAAACACTGTAGGCAACAACGTATAAAATTAATTGCTTGCTTCTAGCCTACTTACGAAAGGCCTCGTGGATTTTCTATTGGGTTTTTATTTACTAAATTAGGTGATTAAACACGTCACTAATCATACACAAAACCGTATAGAAAGAGAGGACTCATACGTGTACTGAATCACTATTCTAAAACACGTTATAGTTCTCCTCTTTTTCTATATAAAGATATTTATTACAAACTAAAGAAACACGTTGGCGGTAATTAAAAAAACACATAGAAAGCGATAATGGATATAAACAAAATTGACAATACTAGCCTCAATAAACTACCTATAGGAAGTAGTTGTGAAATTAATTGTATCCATATAAAGATTAAAGATTTTAGACCAATAGTTGACGAATTTGAGAAACATATTTGTGATACAAATTGGATAAAAAATCTTGACGAAATATCACAGATAACTTTTCGAGCTACTTCAAAAAAAACTATTGATAAAATTGTAAATGGAATAATTGCTAAAATATCTTCAAATGTAAATACTGAAATTGGAGAATTTATTATTTCGTATGCTGCACAGCAAGCTTTAGAAATTGAACATTCTCATAAATTAATTCCGTTAGCAGAATTACTTAAAGAAAAAATTACAGGGAACCCTGGTTTTGACTATCATTCTATAAGTTCTAATAGTTATTTAGTTTTTGGAGAGGCTAAGTTTAGTTTAG
>JAGPUY010000157.1 GCA_018067265.1 Oceanihabitans sp.
TCCCTTTTATTTATTGTAAATATTTCAAATCATTAAACCATGAAAACAATACTTATAGCCGGAGGAACAGGATTTATTGGCCAGACCTTAGAAAAGCATTTTACAAGTAAAGGCTATTCGGTAAACCTATTAAGCAGAAACCCCAAACGTGATAATGAAATCCTTTGGGATGCAAAAACAATAGAAGACACTTGGGTTTCGCTTCTCGAAAATTTAGATGTGCTTATTAACCTTACCGGAAAAACAATTAATTGCAGATTTACAGACGCAAACAAAAAGGCAATAAAAGAATCTAGGATTGTTTCTACACAACTTCTCGGACAAGCTATTGACGCCTGTGAAAATCCACCAAAAATATGGATGAACTCCTCCACTACTTCCATATATAAAGAAGCTTATACAAAAGAACGAACCGAAGATAGCACGGTATATGGCACCGATTTTGAAAGCGAAGTAGCAACCGTTTGGGAAAAAGCATTCTACAAAACGGAAAACCTAAAAACAAGAAAAATTATTTTACGTACCTCCTTAGTTTTAGGGAATAACGAAGGAGCTTTTGTACCATTAAAAAAACTAACACAATTTGGTTTAGGAGGAAAACAAGGTAGTGGAAAACAAAAAGTAAGTTGGATACATCAAACCGATTTTGCAAGAGCTGTCGATTTTTTAATACATAAAGAAAGCGCGAAAGGTGCTTATAACTTTTGTGTACCAAAACCAACAGACAACGCCACGATGATGGCCGATTTCAGAAAAATATTAGGTGTCCCTATTGGTATTCCCAGTCCGAAATTCATCCTAGAAATCGGTGCTTTATTTATGCAAACAGAACCAGAACTCATTTTAAATAGTAGAAATGTGGTACCAAAAAAGCTTTTAGAAAGCGGTTTTACTTTTCAATTTCCAACAATTACTTCTGCTATAAAAAACTTAATCGAATAGATATAAATCCTTTTGCTTACTTTTGCTAAAACTTAGCAAAAAAAAAATATGCCAAAGCATCTAATAGATCCAAATAAATGGATTGATTTATATTCAGATTACCTATTCAACTACACTATTTCTCGTGTTAATGATAGAGATTTGTCTAAAGATTTAGTTCAAGACACTTTTTTTGCTGGTTTAAAATCCATGAAAAATTTTAAAGGAGAAGCAAGTGAACGTACTTGGCTAATTTCTATTTTAAAGCGAAAAATCATAGATTATTACAGAAGAATAAACTCTAACAAAGGAAAAGCAGAAGTTAGAATGAGCTATAATAGCGACACAGAATCGGAAGGCGACTGGCTAGAAGAACGTGTTGCAGATCCTTTTGATAAAAATGCAGAAAGTGTTATTGAAAACGAAGAACTAGGCGAAGCAATTTATGGCTGTCTGGGTAAACTTCCTGAAAAACAAGCTACCGTTTTTAAAATGAAAACGATAGAAGGAATAGATACGGAAACTATTTGTAATGAACTCAATATTACAGCGTCTAATCTGTGGGTTATCATTCATAGAGCAAGAACGGCAATGGCATCTTGCATGGAGAAAAATTGGTTTTAATTATGAATACACAAATGAATATAAATAAAGCTTGCGAAAAAGCAAATCATGTTTGTGATAAATCGCAATATAAAGAAGCGTCTTTTTTAGAAAAAGTTAAACTTAACTTGCATTTAATTTTCTGCAAAGCTTGCAGGAAATATTCTAGTAACAATCAAAAACTTACAAAAAAAATGCACCATGCGAATGTAGAATGCATGCATAAACAAGAAAAAGAGGTTTTAAAACAAAACTTAACTAAAGCAATAAAAGAGCAACAAAACTAGCCATAAAACTGGCAAGCCTTCCACAAAAAAAGAACTATAATACTTCGATTGATTTTTCCTAGCTAGTAACACAAATAGCATTGTCACTAGTACAAATAGCCCTAAAACAAGTACATTTTTAGTGCTGGTTTGGTCTTTAAAAAATTCTAAAAAGAAGAAAACGACTAACAAAGCAACACCTATACTTTTAGTTTTTCGTATTCCAATGCGCTGCGGAATAGTCGATAATCTTAAACTATCATACTGTAAATCCCTTATCTCAAAAGGAATCATAAGTACTAAAACAAAAACAAAACGTTGTAAAGTACTTATAAGAACATCTGCTGTTATAGCAATCTCATTATCTATAATAGGTAGCAATACCGTTACTGCACACCAAACCAAACCAATTACATAAATTTTCAATCCGCTTATCTGCCTTAGGTTTTGGTTACTATCCACAAATATATTTCTTGGTAAAAAAGGAATCGCATAAAAAAAAGTAATTGCACCAAGCAACAAAATATACAACCATGTTTTTATTTCTAACATAAATGCATAATAGCACAATGCCAAAAAACAGAAAAATGAAAAAACTTGAATTACCTTCAACCTATTTGCTAAACTTCTATGATGAAACTTTGCCAAACCAAAGTATTTCACAAAATTATAGCCCGTTATAGTTGCAAAAAAGTTAAACCATAAAACAGTATCATCATACGATATTTCAAACTCTAAAAGCGTAATCCACGTTAAAGCACAGACACTTAAAGCCACGTGAATACTCGCGTTTATATAAAAATCGAAAATATGTTTTAATATTCGCATATAGCAAAGTTACACAAACTGTTAATAAAGAAGTTATTTGGTTAAAAACTTTCATATTTCAAAACAAAAAAGCCTTATAATTTCCGTATTTTTGCGCCTTAAAATAACACGCTTTATTTATTATTAAATAAGGCTAACAATAAATTGTCATTTCCGTGAAAACGGGAATCTAACACAACTTTTTAAGCATGAATACAAACGCTTTTGCACTACGTCATATTGGTCCTAGAGAAGAAGACCAAAAATCAATGCTAAAAACTATTGGTGTAGATAGTTTAGACCAACTTATCTACGAAACTATTCCAGATGATATTCGATTAAAAAAAGATCTGGACCTAGAAAAGGCCATGAGTGAGCAAGAATATTTAGTATACCTAAATGAGGTTGCTAAAAAAAACAAAGTTTACAAAACATATATTGGTTTAGGTTATCATCCAACCATTTTACCTGCTGTTATTCAACGTAACATTTTAGAAAATCCGGGTTGGTATACTGCGTACACGCCGTATCAAGCAGAAATTGCGCAAGGTCGTTTAGAAGCACTTCTAAATTACCAAACGATGATTACAGACCTAACCGGAATGGAACTGGCAAACGCATCGCTTTTAGATGAAAGTACCGCTGCTGCCGAAGCTATGAGCTTACTATTTGCGGTTAGAGAACGTCCACAAAAAAAAGCAGGAATAAATAAGTTTTTTGTTTCTGAAAATATTTTACCACAAACACTTTCGCTATTACAAACAAGATCGAATCCTATTGGAGTAGAATTGGTTGTTGGAGATGAAAACACTTTTGATTTTTCTTCGGAATACTTTGGAGCAATCTTACAGTATCCAGGAAAAAACGGACAAGTATCCGATATAAAATCTTTTATAGCCAAAGCAAATGATGCACAGATAAAAGTGGCTGTTGCTGCCGATATTTTAAGCTTAGTAAAATTAGAAGCGCCTGGAAAATTTGGTGCCGATGTAGTAGTTGGAACCACACAACGATTTGGAATCCCAATGGGTTACGGTGGACCACACGCTGCATATTTTGCAACTAAGGAAGCTTACAAACGCGATATTCCTGGACGTATTATTGGTGTTACCAAAGATATCAACGGAAACAGAGCCTTACGTATGGCTTTGCAAACTAGAGAACAACATATTAAAAGAGACAGAGCAACTTCTAACATCTGTACTGCGCAAGTACTATTAGCTGTTATGGCTGGAATGTACGCTGTATATCATGGGCCAAAAGGTTTACAATTTATAGCAAACCAAGTACATAATGCAGCTTCTGTTTTAGCAGAATCTTTAGAGAAATTAGGTTATAAACAAACCAATACTTCTTACTTTGACACGCTTCAAATTAAAACTAAAGCTAAAAAGGTAAGAAAAATAGCAAAAGACAAAAAAGTAAACTTCTTTTATCCAGATAAAAAAACGGTTACTATTTCTATAAACGAAACGACTTCGGTTAAAGATATAAACACGATTATTTCTGTTTTTGCTAAAGCTGCAGATAAAAAAGCATTTACAATTTCTTCTTTTACGGAAGCGAATAATATTGACAAAGAACTTCAAAGAACTACCGATTTCTTAACACTAGATATTTTTAATTCGCACCATTCGGAAACGGAACTAATGCGTTACATAAAAAAATTAGAACGTAAAGATTTATCATTAAATCATTCTATGATTTCCCTTGGTTCTTGTACTATGAAATTAAATGCAGCAGCAGAAATGCTACCTTTAAGCCAATCGGAATGGGGAAGTATTCATCCTTTTGCTCCATTAAAACAAGCTAGAGGTTATGCTACTATTTTAAAAGAACTAGAAGACCAACTTACAGAAATCACCGGTTTTGCCGCAACATCTTTACAACCAAATTCTGGTGCTCAAGGTGAGTTTGCTGGTTTAATGGTTATTAAAGCATACCATGAATCTCGTAAAGAACACCATAGAAATATTTGTTTAATTCCTAGTTCCGCACATGGTACAAATCCGGCAAGTGCAGTAATGGCAGGAATGAAAGTAGTAGTTACTAAATCTACAGAAGAAGGTAATATCGATGTAGAAGATTTACGCGAAAAAGCAATTTTACACAAAGATAATTTATCGTGTTTAATGGTAACCTATCCTTCTACACATGGTGTTTACGAAGCTTCTATAAAAGAAATCACCAAAATCATTCATGATAATGGCGGACAAGTATATATGGATGGCGCAAACATGAACGCACAAGTAGGATTAACCAATCCTGGGAATATTGGCGCAGATGTTTGTCACTTAAACTTACATAAAACCTTTGCTATTCCTCATGGAGGTGGAGGACCTGGCGTTGGACCAATATGTGTTGCAAAACAATTGGCTCCATTTTTACCAGGAAACCCAATCATTAAAACGGGAGGAAAAGATGCTATTACTGCCATCTCCTCTGCTCCTTTTGGTTCTGCTTTAGCATGTTTAATTTCTTATGGTTACATAAAAATGCTAGGTGCTAAAGGATTAACAGCTTCGACTAAAATAGCAATCTTAAACGCCAACTACATTAAAACGAGATTAGAAGGTCATTTTGATACTTTATATTCTGGGGAACGTGGTCGTGCTGCACATGAAATGATTGTAGATTGCCGTGCTTTTAAGGCCAATGGCATTGAGGTTACAGATATTGCGAAACGTTTAATGGATTATGGTTTTCATGCTCCAACGGTATCTTTCCCTGTAGCAGGAACTTTAATGATTGAGCCAACAGAAAGTGAAAGCAAGCAAGAAATAGATCGTTTTTGTGATGCTATGATTTCTATTAGAAAAGAAATAAACCTAGCAACTAAAGAAGATGCCAACAACCCTTTAAAAAACGCACCACATACATTAGCCATGGTAACCGCTAATAATTGGGATTTCCCTTACACAAGAGATACTGCGGCATATCCTTTAGAATATGTACAAGACAATAAATTTTGGCCTAGCGTAAGACGTGTGGATGACGCGTACGGAGACCGTAATTTAATATGCACATGTGCTCCTATTGAGGCATATATGGACGCAAACTAACGGTTGAACATCGTAAATAATTAATTAATTAAAATTGCCTTTAATTTTTACTGCTTATCTTAGCGGATAAACAATTAAAGGCAATCCTTTTTTTATGAATATCAAAATTACTGGAACAGGAAGTTATATACCAAGCACTATAGAAAAAAATGAAGATTTTTATAATCATGAATTTTTGAATGCAGATGGTTCTAAAATAAATAGTCCAAATGAAGTTATCGTTCATAAGTTTAAAGCGATAACCGGAATTGAAGAAAGACGCTACATTAAACCTGAATTATCCAATTCAGACATAGCTTTCTACGCTGCTGAGAAGGCTATTGCAGACGCAAAAATTGATAAAGAAACATTAGATTATATTATTGTAGCTCACAATTATGGTGACATCAAAAATAATACCGAACAAAGCGATACGGTACCAAGTATAGCTTCACGTGTAAAGCACTTATTACAAATTAAAAACCCAAAATGTGTTGGATACGATTTACTTTTTGGTTGTCCAGGTTGGATTGAAGGGCTTATTCAAGCCAATGCATTTATTAAGTCTGGACTAGCAAAACGCTGTTTGGTCATCGGATCGGAAACATTATCTAGAGTAATAGATAAACACGATCGCGATTCTATGATATATAGTGATGGTTCTGGAGCCGTTATTTTGGAAGAAACTTCGGAAGAAGGAGGAATTATTAGCCATGAGTCCGCTACATTTGCTTTAGACGAAGCCCATTTTATTTATTTTGGAAAAACCAATAAACAAGAAACTGCTAGCCAACGTAAATACATTAAAATGTATGGCAGAAAGATTTATGAATTTGCTTTAACTAACGTCCCTTTAGCATTAAAATCCTGTTTAGACAAAAGTGGATATGCCATAGATGATGTCAAAAAGATACTGATTCATCAAGCAAATGAAAAAATGGATGAAGCGATTGTAAATCGTTTTTACAAACTTCATAATATGGAAACACCAGAAGGCATTATGCCTATGTCTATAGGTATGCTTGGTAATTCTAGCGTAGCAACAGTTCCTACTTTATTGGATATGATTTTAAAAGGTAAACTTGAAAATCAAGAAATCCATAAAGGCGATATCATTATGTTTGCAAGTGTTGGCGCCGGTATGAATATTAACGCCATCGTTTACAAATATTAAAATTATAACTTCTTATATTGCATACGGTTTCTGCCGTTGTAGAAACAGAAAAAACAATTGAATGTACGAAGGGAAATTTCCGCATAAAAGATATAAAATTACTTTTGAATTTTTAGAAAAACACATTTCTAAAAACGAATCCATTTTAGACTTAGGCGTTGTAAATCCGTTTACAGATGTCATGAAAAATGCTGGATATCCTGTTACAAATACATCTGGTGAAGATTTAGACACAGATACTTCTGCCATTGAAAACTCGAATACAGAGGTTGTTACGGCCTTTGAAATTTTTGAACATTTACTATCTCCTTTAACCGTTTTAAAAGAAATTAAAGCCAATAAACTAGTTGCGAGTATTCCAATGCGTCTTTGGTTTGCCAGTGCGTACAGAAGTAAAACAGACAAATGGGATAGACACTATCATGAATTTGAAGATTGGCAATTTGATTGGCTTTTAGAAAAAGCTGGATGGAAAATAATGGATTCTAAAAAATGGACTAATCCAACCAAAAAAATTGGCATTCGTCCAATATTCAGATGGTTTACGCCGCGTTATTACATTGTATATGCCGAGCGTATAAAAAACACAGAATCTTAAATATAAACGCAAAACTTAGGTAAAAGCCTTTGGAATTTACTGTTTTATTATTGTAATTTGTTTTCATGAACATTTCCATTGTCATACCTGCACATAATGAAGAAGATTACATAGCGCTAATGCTAGAATCTTTAACATTACAAACTATTTTACCAAAACAAGTGATTGTTGTAAATGATCATTCTACAGACCATACACAAAAGATTATAAATAGCTTTTTACCTCATAATTCTTGGTTAAAAACCATTGAAATTGAATCCTCAACAAACCATATTCCTGGCAGTAAAGTTATCCATGCCTTCTATAAAGGACTAGAAGCTTTAGATGATAATTATGATATTATATGCAAATTTGATGCAGACATTATTTTACCAAACAATTATTTAGAATCGATTGCTTCCATTTTTAAATCGGATGAAAAAGTAGGTATCGCAGGCGGATTAGCATTTATTAAGAAAAAGGACCAATGGATCTATGAAGCCATTGCTTCAAAAAAACATGTGCGAGGTCCATTTAAAGCATATAAAAAACAATGCTTTAAAGAAATTGGCGGATTAAAACGGAGTATTGGTTGGGATACTGTGGATGTTTTATTAGCTAAATATCATGGTTGGACCATTAAAACGAATGAACTACTGCAAGTAAAACATTTAAAACCTACAGGCTTATCGTATACAAAATCTAGTAGATTTCTTCAAGGTGAAGCCTTTTACAAAATGCGATATGGCTTAACAATAACATTCATTTCCGCATTAAAAAAAGGAATAAAAAAACGAAGTCTTTTATCCTTTACAAACGACTTAAAAGGTTTTTTTAAGGCTAAAAATGAAAAATTAGATTTTTTGGTTTCCGAAGAGGAAGGAAAATTTATTAGAAAATTACGTTGGAAAGGAATGCTTGATAAATTAAAATAAAGAGGATAGAGGATTCGACTGCAATCCGCATGACATATTAACGATACTAAAAACTCCAACCTTTATAATCTGCGGAAGCTTCTAATTTATTTTCAACAGCATCCTCCAATTCGCTAAAGAAATCAATTCCTGTTAATGCTTCTACTTCATCTACAGAAACCACAAACTGGTATAGCGGCTGGTTAGATTCTTTATGATTCATTAAAAATGCGATCACTTTAGTTTTCCCCGAATTATTATCTATCAGCACCTTATAAAACTGATTTGGCACCGATACCTTTTCGCTACCTATCGTTTTCATATTTCCTTTTAATATGCCACCAGACACCACAAAAACGCCATCATACTTACTTGCCCAATACCGTGTTTTCTGTTCTAATCGATTCCAAACACCTGCATTAAAATCGTGTTTTTGCGGAGAAATATTACTAGTTAAAAAGGTTTCGTCATGTGCAGATTTACTATATTTTCTATCTCCAGCAGGACAAAGATGGCCACGATCATAACCAGATTTCTTGTAATTCCGCCAATGTGCAGCTCCTGTTTTTACGGCGTTATCTACTTCAAAATAAGGCCGTTTAAAATTAGCACTACTTAAATCCGATTTTTTAAGCTCATACGCTACCCATTCTGCCTGTTCATGGGTTTCACTATAACTTAAACTATACCCTTCATGATGTACTATTTGTCCTGTGGTACTTGTAGGCAAAAAAAATTCGTTGGTATTTGTTTTTACCGTACTTCCTTGTTCTATGATGCCAACTTTAATTTCATTATCGAAATAGGCATCATATCCATAGACTCCAACAAGGATTAGGATAGCAATTACAGAGTATATTTTTTTATTAGCCATTAAGGTTTCACAAATTTAAGCTTTATCTTTTTATTAGATCTATCCGTAATTTCTGCAATATACATTCCTGAAATTAAGAAGGAAAGATCTACATTTTTAGAATTCACATTATTTAAAGATTGTATATTTTGCCCTAATAGATTATAAATATTCAAACTTTGAATCTCGTTTAAATCTTCAATACCATGTAATACTAATGTTTCTTTTTCTATATTATAAAAAACGGAAACTGAATTCGCATCCAAATCTTGTAAAGATAAAGCTTCGCCTTTTTGGTACACTATGGAATAACGAGATACATCTACACTATTATTTATATTTAAAGTAATGGCGTTATCCATTATATTATAAAACATATTCGTCTGATTATCTTTCAAATAAATAGTTTCACTTTCCGGAAAATTTAGGGTTTCTGTAATTTCAAAAGTATAAGCGCCAGAATCGGTAATTTGGATTCCTAAAGGTATTTCATCTAATACATCAAAACTATTAAGCGTTTGAATACATAACTCTTCCTCTGTAATCGACCAATAAATCTCATTGGAAAGCTCATTAAAGGTTCTACTATCGTAACCATTATTAAAATCAGCACTAGCATTCGTATCATATCCTAAAGCAATGGTAGACTCCTTACTATCTGCATCTCTAAATGCAAGCCAATATTTAATTCGAGTATCTGTTGTTGCTTCTTCTGTTGTTCTATAAAAAACACTTTCTCCTAGAGATTCTTTTTTAAATGCCCTTTGACTGTTTTTAAAGACAATGGTACCATCTGTATGCGCTTTTACAAAAAAGCCCTGTCCTACAGGAATATAATCTTTTGGACCTCCTTTTGAGGATACTCCTCCATTTACAGGCATAGGAACACCAACAGACCCTAATAAATTATAGGTTGCATAACCACCTTGATATTGGCTTAAAACATGTGTATCATTTGAGGAAAATTGCTCATAAAAATAAAGCGAACCATCTATGACAGAAAGATTATCATTAATAAATTGAATAGCATCTAACGCAGAAGGAAATGGGTTTCCTATTAAAACTTCATCACCTGCTAATACATTTATAAATATATCGCCATCGTTTGCTGTACCTTTAAAAACATATTTTTGCTCTAAAACAGAGGTGTCCCCAGAACCTTTCATGGTATAGCCAAGACCTGGAATAATTGGAGTTGTTGGAGAAATAGCATGCCAATCTGCATAGGCTTCAGCTAAGCCATTAAAAGTATACAACCAGCGACTGCTCCATGCCATAGGACTAGCCAATGGGTTAGCATCATAACTAGTTGTAAATCCAATAGGTGCAGTTTCTGTTTCTAAATAATTTACTTGCCAATTACCATTTCTATGCACCGGAGCACTCCAATAATTATAATTATATAAATTATTAGAACCTTC
>JAGPUY010000004.1 GCA_018067265.1 Oceanihabitans sp.
ATAATAAATAGGAAGCATTTATATTTTGTTTAGGCATTCTAGAAACGGATTCTAATACGCTTTTCCTTTTAGTATAAAAAAAAAGTGTTTCTACACGTAGAAACACTTTTTGAAATTGGTTCGTATAGACTACCAATTGTCTATTTCATTTTTTAATTCTTCTTTTGATTTTCCGTAACGTTCTTGAATTTTACCAGCTAGTTTTTCAAAACTACCTCCCGCTTCGGTATACTCATCCTTAGTTACTTTTCCATATTTCTTTTTAAAGTCCCCTTTAATCTGTTTCCATTTTCCTTCAAATTGATCACTATTCATCTTTTTATATTTTTAATATTAATAGGGTATAAAGGTAATGAGGTAAAGGCGTAACTAGTGATGCTATCCATATTTATCTTAACGCAAATAAAAAAATTATAGCGCGTTATCCATAATATCTTGTACACATTCCGGATTAAGCAACGTACTAATATCTCCTAAATTACTAGTGTCCTTTTCGGCAATTTTACGTAAAATGCGACGCATAATTTTTCCGCTTCGCGTTTTTGGTAAACCTTCGGTAAACTGTATTTTATTTAGTTTTGCTATGGGACCAATACGATCGGAAATCAATTGATTAATCTCGATACGCAGGTTATCGTGGTTTCTACTTTCTCCAACATCTTTTAAAGTAATATAACCATATAATGCACTTCCTTTTACATCATGTGGAAAGCCTACAATAGCGCTTTCTGAAACTGCTGGATGCTCATTAATAGCATCTTCAATTGGTGCTGTTCCTAAATTATGTCCGGAAACGATAATAACATCATCTACACGACCGGTTATTCTATAGTAACCAACCTCATCTCTTAACGCGCCATCTCCAGTAAAGTATTTATTTTCATAGGTAGAGAAATAGGTTTCTTTATAGCGTTGGTGATTTCCCCAAATGGTGCGTGCAATACTTGGCCATGGAAATTTTATACATAAACGTCCTTCTACTTGATTCCCTTTTAATTCTTCGCCTTTTTCATCCATTAAACAAGGTTGAACTCCTATAAAAGGTAACGTTGCATAGGTTGGTTTGGTTGGCGTTACATACGGAATTGGTGTTATCATAATACCGCCAGTTTCGGTTTGCCACCACGAATCTATAATCGGGCTTTTCCCTTTTCCTACATTATCATTATACCAATGCCATGCTTCTTCATTAATTGGTTCTCCTACACTTCCTAGAACTTTAAGGGAAGATAAATCGTATTTTTCTACGAACTCTAGGCCTTGTTTTGCCAGGGCACGAATTGCAGTTGGTGCGGTATAAAACTGACTCACTTTATGCTTTTCTACAATATCCCAAAAACGACCAAAATCCGGATAACTTGGTACACCTTCAAACAATACGGTAGTTGCTCCATTTGCTAACGGACCGTAAACAATATAACTGTGTCCAGTAATCCATCCAATATCTGCGGTACACCAATACACATCGTTTTCTCTATACTGAAATGCATTTTTAAAGGTATACGCGGTGTACACCATATAACCAGCTGTGGTATGCACCATCCCTTTTGGTTTTCCTGTAGAACCCGAAGTATATAATATGAATAACGGATCTTCCGCTTGCATAACTTCTGCCTTACATTGATCGGAAGCGGCATCTAATAACGGTTGTAACCATTTATCACGACCTTCTTTCATGTTTATATCGGAATGAATTCGCTTTGCGACTAAAACGGTTTCTACACCTTCACAACTTTCTAAAGCTTCGTCTACAATACCTTTTAAATCGATTGTTTTTGCACCGCGATACGAACCATCACTAGTGATTACCATTTTGCAATCGCTATCGTTAATTCTAGTGGCTAAAGCATTTGCTGAAAATCCTGCAAATACGACATTATGAATAGCTCCTATTCTAGCACATGCTAAAAGAGAAATGGCTAATTCGGGAATCATTGGTACATAAATACAAACACGATCTCCTCTTTTCACTCCTTGTTCTTTTAAAACATTTGCAAATTTATTTACCCGATGGTGTAATTGTCTGTAGGTAATATGCTCTGCGCCTTCGTTTGGATCATTGGGTTCAAAAAGAATTGCCGTTTTGTCTCCTCGCGTTGCTAAATGTCTATCGATGCAATTTTCTGTAATGTTTAATTGTGCGCCTTCAAACCATTTTACTTCTGGTTTTTTGAAATCCCAGCTTAAAACATTATCCCATTTTTTTCGCCATAGAAAATGTTCTTCCGCAATTTCTTCCCAAAAACTTTCTGGATTTCTAACGGATTTTCTATAGACTTGGTAATATTCTTCTAAGTGTTTAATGTGGTAATTACTCATAATGTATGGATTTAAATATCTTTTTTCACACTCCGATTAACTTCGTGTACAATTTGTTGGATTATATAATGTATAGGATTGTTTCCCTTTGCTTTTTAATTAATGAATTCCAATATGATGGGTTTGATATACTATTTTAATTTCGTTTATAATAGCGACATCATCAATGGTGGATGGTATATTATATTGCTGTTCGTCTGCGATATTTCGCAACAATTTACGAAGAATTTTTCCACTTCGTGTTTTTGGTAATCGCTGTACCACTAACACATCTCTAAAAGAGGCTACTGCACCAATTTCTTTACGAACCTCTTGTATAATTTCTTTTTGAATTTGCTTTTCTTTGGAAGCTTCTCCAGATTTTAAAACGATTAACCCTAATGGTTTTTGTCCTTTTAAGTCACAATGCACCCCAAAAACAGCACATTCTGCAACCGCTTTATGTGATGCTACAATTTCTTCCATTTCTGCTGTAGATAATCGGTGACCTGCCACGTTGATAACATCATCCACACGACCGGTAATAAAGACATAACCATCTTCGTCTTTATAACCACCATCTCCAGAAAAATAATATCCTGGAAAACGGTCTAAATAACCAGCTTTAAAACGTTCTGGATTTCCCCAAAGGTTACTTAATGTTCCTGGTGGTAGTGGTAGTTTTACGGTTACATAACCTTCTACACTAGAATCCACTGTTTCTCCTTCTTCATTCAAAATTTGTATGTCATAACCACACACAGGAAAACTTGCCGATCCTGGTTTTACTTCTTGCAAAGCCACGCCAACCATATTCGCTATCATTGGCCAACCGCTTTCGGTTTGCCACCAATGATCGATTACTGGAATTTTTAAATGTTCTTCTGTCCAAGTTAAAGTGGCTACATCACAACGTTCCCCAGCTAAAAACTGATATTTTAAACAAGACAGGTCGAATTGCTTTATTAATTGACCTTCTGGATCTTCTTTTTTTATTGCTCTAATTGCAGTTGGTGCTGTGAACATTACTTTTACTTGATGTTCACTAATCACTCTCCAAAACGTAGATGCATCTGGCGTACGTATTGGTTTTCCTTCAAATAGAATCGTCGTATTTCTGTTTAATAATGGTCCGTAAACAATATAACTATGACCTACAACCCAACCCACATCACTTGCAGCCCAAAAGGTATCGCCTTCGTCTACACCATAAATATATTTCATGGAGAATTTTAAAGCGGTTGCATAACCACCAGTATCTCTAATAATTCCTTTTGGTGTTCCTGTAGTTCCTGAGGTATATAATATATAAGAAGGATGCGTAGATGCTAAGGAAACAGCTTCGATAGAAGGAGATTCTTCCACTAAAGTGGTATAATCTATATCGTAGTTTTTCTTCGGAATTTCTACACCTAATTGTCTATCGAAAACAATCACATGTTCTGGTTTACTTTCCGCTTTAGCGATGGCTTCATCTACAAATGGTTTATACGGAATAATACGTTCTATTTCTATTCCGTTGGATGCTGTAATAATCATTTTTGGTTTACAATCATCCAAACGAATCGCTAACTCATGCGGTGCAAATCCACCAAATACCACCGAATGAATAACGCCTATTCTTGCACATGCCAACATAGCGAATGCAGCTTGCGGAATCATTGGCATATAAATGATACACGTATCGCCTTTTTTCAAGCCTAAACGCTGTAATCCACCAGCGAGCTTGGAAACTTCGTGGTGTAATTGATGGAAGTTAATATGCTGTTTTGTGTTTGTAACTGGCGAGTCAAAAATGATGGCATTTTGTTCCCCAAAACCATCTTTTATATGTTTGTCTATACACAAATAGCTTAGGTTTAGTTCCCCATCTTCAAACCATTGACTATAGTTGTATTTATCTTTAGACAAAATGGTTTTTGGTGGCTTAGACCAATCGAGTTGATCTGCTTGTTCTTGCCAGAATTGCTGTGGGTGTTGTATACTTTTTTGGTAAAACTCTTGGTATTTCATGGCTATGCTTTTTTAGAATTAAACAAGCCAAACCAATTAGGATTAAGCACTTTTAGTTTGATAAGCGCCCAAATAATAACCACAAAACAAACACCCATAACTATAGAAAGCATAGGACTTACGCTGGTTTCGTTTTCGAATTTAAACCTTAAAAAAAGCGTAACTAAAATGTAGATACTAATTATAATATCTGACGCTAATGGGTTGATGCGAAATTTCATGTCTTTAAACTTTAATTAAACTTAGTTTGTTTGCACACAAAACCAATATTAAAAAAAGACTTACAAAGACTTTTATGCTAATAATTCCAGTATTTCTGAAACTATTTTTTTAACGGAAAAAGGTTTGGTTAAATACTTGTCTGCTCCTAGTTTTAAACCCTTTTCAATATCTGAAGCTTTATTTTTTGCTGTTAAAAACACTACTTTGGTGTTTTTTAAACTTTCCGTGTTTTTTATATGTGTCAACGTTTGAAAACCATCTACATTAGGCATCATAATATCTAACAACACAACATTTGGTATTTGGTGTTTTAATATCTCTAAAGCCTCACTTCCATCTCTTGCAATAAACACTTCAAAATCTTGTTTTTTGAAGGTATATTCTAACGACATTACAATATTTGGTTCGTCGTCAACAATTAAAATTTTATTCTTCATACTTTACGACAACAATTTACTTAAAAGGTATGGTAAAAACAAGCATTGCGCCATTTTTTACACCTTTTTTTGCCCAAATTTTTCCGTGGTGCTTTTCTACTATCTGTTTGGATATTGCCAAACCCAATCCACTACCTTGAGGTTTCCTTGTATTTTGATCTTGGGATTGGTAAAATTTATCAAAAATAAAATCGTAATCTTCTTCTGGAATCCCTTTACCATTGTCGGTTACAGAGATTTCCACAAAGGCATTTCCCAATTTATAATCGACTACAATTTCCCCGGTTTTGGACGTACAAAATTTAATAGCATTAGACAGCAAATTGGTTAGCACTTGAA
>JAGPUY010000170.1 GCA_018067265.1 Oceanihabitans sp.
ACTCTAGCCGAAGAGTGACAGTATTTACAATCGATACCATTATCACCAGCGTGAATTTTATGAGAAAAATGTATTGGTTGTACCGGTTGGTATCCTTGATCTACACCTACTTGCATAAAAAAGCCATAAACAAAATACCCACTCGCTAATAAAAAGAAGATAGCAGTAACCAATACTAAGAATTGATTTTGTGCAAACGCCTTCCATACTGGAACACTTTTATCTTTTGCAGCAACATCTACTCCTTTAGCATCTGCAAACCTGTGTAACGTTTTAGTAACTAACACTAATGCTAAGGCTAATAAACCAAACAATACAGCTAGTGCACCTAAGATTAATTTATTAGAAACACCATCACCATTACCTGATGCCGGAGTTACTCCAACTTGCGCGGTAGCTCCTGCTGCTGGCGCTTTTGCTTCTTCAGCAGTATATGCTAAAATATTATTAATATCATCGTCTGATAGTTGTGGGAAAGCAGTCATTGCAGCTCCTCCAAACTCTTTATAAATCTTGTCTGCATACGCATCTCCAGATTTAATTACTCCTGAACTATTACGAATCCATGCAGAAAGCCATGCTCTGTCTAAACCTTCATCATCTGACAAACGTTGCTCTACATTACGTAAAGCAGGACCTGTCATTTTCTTATCTAGTTTATGACAAGCTGCACAATTAGCATTAAATAAAGATTTACCCTTAGCTGGATCACCTTCTTGAGCAGAAAGCGCCATGGAAAACGTTAGCAAAATAATTAAGCTTAAACGAAGAATAGTTGCACTTAATTTACGGTGAATCACCTGTTTCATATTATTTGTTGAATTAACTTCTAAACTTTGGTATGGTTTTTTCATTTACTAAAAGAAAAAATACAGTTATAAAATCTCAAGCAAAAGTAATATTAAAAGTCGATTTTAGAAATGTTAGGGAAGTGTTAATTGCTAATTTAGAGAAATTCTAAATAATAAAACAGCTAACTATTTAGTTTATAACATTTACATTTGCATTAAACCTCTTGAAAAATGAAATTATTAAAAATAAAACAAACTATTCTTTCCACATTTATAACATTTGCGTTTACAGGTATTTGTAGTGCACAACAAGGTACTGTTATTGTAAATCAGGATGCGGAAATTACCGAATTACTAGCGCTGAAAAAAGAAATAAACACCAATGAAGACGCTAGTGACCGATATAAAATACAGATTTATTCTGGAAGAAGAAGTACTGCAGAAAGCAACCAAACCGATTTTAGAGGTAGTTATTCGCAATGGTCTAGCAAGTTAGTTTATGAAACACCAAATTATAAGGTATGGATTGGTAGTTTTAGAAATAGATTGGAAGCAGAACGTGCTTTATTGAAAGTGAAAAAGAAATTCCCAAATGCTTTTCTATTTAAACCTAAAAAGAAGAAAGGGTAAGGATAAATAAAAAAGCGACCAATGGTCGCTTTTTTTATTTATAGTAAACTCTGATTTTTATTCTTTAACTATTTTTTTAATTACTTCTTTCCCCTCCATTTTACACTTAACAAAGTAAATCCCTGTACTAAGTGTTGAAACATTAATAGCGCTTGACTTACTGCTAATAAGAACCAATTTCCCTAGAACATTATACATATATACAGAATCTATACTACGGTATGCATGTTTAATGTTAAGAATGTTTTTTACTGGATTAGGATACATATTTATCTCATTTTCTAGTTCTACCTCTGCTACGCTTAAGGTCATGTCTTGCACCGCACCCGTCAAACTATTAATTACGCCACAAAGTGATTGTGTTACACTAATATCTTCCACCCAAGTACCTAAACTCAAACTTGGTGGATTTGGCAATGATGCTTCGGTATTATAATACAATACATAGGTATTTAAAAAGGTGCCATTTCCATCATCTGCAAGGATTTCCCAACGGGAACTGGTTGCATTCCAAGCAATTTGAAATTCACAATTTCCTATTCCTCCGCAAGGGGAATTCTCGTCTACAGGATTGGTTTCAAAAGTATTTCTTCCTGTTACATCTAATGTTTTCTGATTAAAAGTATAGTCTTCTGTTTCTATTAGTGGATGGCATGCATTTAGCGTTATTGTTTGCGCTACTACATTTACACCAACCAAAATAAAACCCATTATTAAAATAAGATTTATTTGTTTCATAATACATCTAATTTCTTGGGGGATAAATACCACTTACACATATAAGAAAGGTTACTGTTTGATATGGCTGCATATTATTTACAGGCACATTACTCCCTGTATTACCTATCATACTAGAGTTCATAGTCGACGTTGTTCCTCCAGAGGCATACTCTTTATCTAGTAGCTTTGTTTCTGCAGGATAATTATTAGTTGGTAAAGAGCTGTCTCCTTCGTCCACAACAGCAGTTACTGCATGATTATGTGCTGGCAAATTAGCAACCGATAAACTGTTGGTAGCAGAACCACCAGGGTCACCTTGGGTATATCCATTACCATAGTGCATCGGCACGCGACCTCTTAAATCTGGAAGACCAAATGTATTGACACCATTACCTCCATAGGTTGTGCCTAACAAGGAAAATAAAGCTGTGTTTTGATTAATTGGCATAAGTTGTCCTTCACATTTTTCCCAACCAGCAATTGTGAAATTTCCAGCAAACATACGTATTTCTCCTAGATAAGCATCTTGCGCATTTACTGTATTACTAAAAGTTAAGCCTAGTAATAAACATAAAATTGTAATCGTTTTTTTCATGATTTAATATATTTAAAATTGTTATTAGCTTTTCAAAGAACGATAAAATTTATTTACAAGAAAAGTGTAAACAAAAAAAGCGACCAATTGGTCGCTTTTTAAATCTTATATAGTAGAAATTATTTTAACTTCTTCTTTACTTCTACTTCATGGAATGCTTCAATAACATCTCCTTCTTTAATATCGTTATAGTTTTTAATCTGCGTACCGAAATCATATCCTTTAGCAACTTCTTTCACATCGTCTTTAAAACGTTTTAATGAAGTTAACTCTCCAGTATAGATTACTACACCATCACGTATTAAACGGATTGATGAGCTTCTATAAATTTTCCCAGTTAATGCCA
>JAGPUY010000171.1 GCA_018067265.1 Oceanihabitans sp.
CTTCGGCTTGCTTATACACATCAAATCCCGCAACCATACCTTTTCCTGCTGTTGGTTTAGAAATACCAATTAGCATTTTCATCGCTGTTGTTTTTCCTGCACCATTCGCTCCTAGAAATCCGAATATTTCGCCTTTATTCACATCAAAAGTAATAGCATCCACCGCTGCAAAATCTCCAAACATTTTGGTTAATCCTTCAACTTGTATGACTTTGTTATTGTTCATCATTTCGCTAGTTCCATAAAGGTATCTTCAATAGTTGCTGTTGTTTTTTCAATTTCCACGTTGGAAAGATTTTTAGATTCTAAAAACAGCATTAAATCTTTAGGATTAAAATCTGCTCTACGATCTGTATAGTGTACAAATTCACCAAAAGGATAAACACTGTGATTAAAGGCATACGTTTTTAAACTAGTAATAAGCTGATACATATTATTTGCACGTACGTTATAAATCTGTTTCGGGTAGTGCTTTACGATAGCTTGAGGTGTGTCCATCTGCAAAATTTTCCCGTCTTGAATAAGCGCTATTCTATCACATAAAGCGGCTTCATCCATATAAGGAGTAGAGACTAAAATGGTGATACCTTTGTGCTGCAAACGTTTTAGCATTTCCCAAAATTCTTTTCTAGAAACTGGATCCACTCCAGTAGTTGGTTCATCTAAAAATAATACTTTAGGTTTATGAATTAATGCACAGCATAAGGCTAGTTTTTGTTTCATTCCTCCAGATAACTTTCCTGCTCTACGTGTTTTAAAAGGTTCTATTTGAACATAAATTTCTTTTATTAAATCGTAGTTTTCTTCTATCGTTGTTCCGAAGATAGTTGCGAAAAATTTCAGATTTTCTTCCACCGTTAAATCTTGATAGAGTGAAAATTTTCCTGGCATATAGCCAACACTATTCCGAATCTTTATATAATCTGCAATCACATCAAAACCAGCAATTGTTGCGTTACCTTCATTAGCAATTAAAAGCGTTGTTAGAATTCTAAACAGCGTTGTTTTTCCGGCACCATCCGGGCCAATTAATCCAAAAATCTCACCTTCGTTGACTTGAAAAGAAATGTTTTCTAAGGCGTTTACATTTTTGTATGATTTTGATATGTGCGAAACAGTAATGCTCATTATTCTTCTGTTAACCAGATTTCTGCTGGCATTCCAATTTTTAAACTGCCCTCATTTATAACGTCCACTTTTACAGCATATACCAAAGCCACTCGTTCTTCTTTGGTTTGAATAATTTTTGGTGTAAATTCGGCTTCCGAAGCAATCCAACCAACCGTTCCTTTAAAGGATTTCATCGTTTCTGCGCTATCTATTTTCACAGTAACTTGCTGACCTATCTTAATATTTGCTAATTGTGTTTCGCTTATATAGACGCGTAATTGCATGGTATTCAAATCTGCAATTTTATAGAGTGGTTTTCCAAAAGTTGTAATTTCATTAGGCTCTGCATATTTGGCTAAAACCGTTCCGTTTATGGGGTTTATAATTTTACTTTTTCGGATTTGATCTTCTAGTTGTTTTAGCTGTACATCTATGGCTTTCAGTTCGTTTACCACTGGAGCATTCTGTATTTCTACACTTCTAATTTGATTTCTAATCACATCGATCTCTCCTGTAACGTCATCCAATTTTTTTTGGGTTCCTGCATTATCTTTTAATAGGTTTTCTGCACGGTTCTTGTTTGTATTTGCTGTTTTCAATTTTGCATTTAACACATTAATTTGTGACAGAACACCTCTAGATTTTGAACTAATAATAGCTTTAGAAACTTCTAATTGCTCCCGTTTTAATGTTAATGGAATGGTATCCATATATCCAATAAACTGTTCTTTTTGAAGTATATCACCTTCAGCAAGATTAAACTGCATTAGCTTTCCATTATTTTCTGCGGAAATGGTTATTTCTGTTGCTTCAAAATTCCCATAACCATCTGCCCTTTTGTTATTGTTTCCGCAAGAAAACAGAATAAAAACTAGCATACCTAATCCTAGTATATATGTGCGATTTTTCATTTGTTTATTTTTATTGTCCTTGAATGACATTGTAATTTGCTTTTGCTAGTTGTAACTGAATTTTATGCTTTATCATGGTGTTTTCATCTTCATATAAATTAGTCAGTTCTGTTATATATGCTGAAGACGTAATCACGCCATTTCTAAATTGCGAGTCTGCAGATTTTAGTACTTCTTTTCTAAGGTTAATAATTTCTAAATCTGAAGAAATAAAAGCTTGAATCTTGTTGATTTCATTTTGTTGCTGCTTTAATTCTATGTTGGTGTTTAGCTTAAAAATTTCGGTTTCATTAGCTATAAAATCTTTGTTGATAGCTAAAGATTCTCTTTGTTTTTTGTTAGCATGCCAATCGAAAACATTCCAATTCAATTTCACACCAAACGTATAAAATGTTTGAAACGAATTATCTAGCATATTTAATCCTGGATTACCATAACCACCAGTTGCAAATCCATGTATTTTAGGTGCATTTAGTTTAGATAAGACACTTTCTGAGCTTTCAATTTCT
>JAGPUY010000177.1 GCA_018067265.1 Oceanihabitans sp.
CTAAAATTAATGCGGAAGGGATTAGAATAATAGAAAACGAATAAAACAAGATTAGTCTGCGACAAGCTCAGACGGACAGAATAGATAACCAGTATCTATTGTAATAAATTGGTGATTGGAATAACGATTTCAAATTTGAAAACAAATGTCACACGGAGCGCAGTCGAAGTGTTTCATACATATAGAAAAAGAAGGTCTTCGACTGCGCTCAGACTGACAATAAATTAAAGCATTGCAAAGTCGCAATGACATTATAAATAAAAAGCAAATGAACTATTACAGTTTAAATCATAAAGCACCAAACACATCTTTTAAAGATGCCGTTATAAAAGGATTAGCTCCAGATAAAGGATTGTATTTTCCTGAAAATATAACGCCTTTACCAAAAGCTTTTTTTGATAATATAGATAACTTATCCTATTCGGAAATAGCTTTTACAGCCATTAAACAATTTGTTTCTCCAGAAATTCCGGAAGCCATTTTAAAAACAATAGTGGAAGAAACGCTTTCTTTCGATTTTCCTGTGGTACAGCTAAACGATCATATTTCTACTTTAGAACTTTTTCATGGTCCGACTATGGCTTTTAAAGATGTTGGCGCGCGATTTATGGCGAGATGTTTAGGTTATTTCAATCAAGATAACACCAACGAAGTTACTGTTTTAGTGGCAACTTCTGGGGATACTGGTGGCGCTGTTGCAAACGGTTTTTTAGGTGTTAAAGGTGTAAACGTAGTTATATTATATCCTTCCGGAAAAGTAAGTGAAATACAAGAAATGCAACTTACTACGCTTGGACAAAACATTAGAGCTTTAGAAGTAGATGGTGTTTTTGACGATTGTCAAGACATGGTAAAACGTGCTTTTTTAGATGAAGAATTAACCAGTAAAATGCAATTAACTTCTGCTAATTCTATTAATGTTGCACGTTGGTTACCACAACTTTTCTATTTTATGTTTGCTTACAAGCAATTACATAAAACACACAAAGACATAGTTTTTTCTGTTCCTAGTGGGAATTTTGGTAATGTTTGTGCAGGAATGATGGCACAAAAATTAGGTTTACCTATTGCACATTTTATAGCTTCTAATAACCAAAACAATGTAGTTACTAATTATTTACAAACCGAAGAATACCATCCAAAAGCATCTGTACAAACCATCAGTAATGCAATGGATGTTGGTAACCCTAGTAACTTTATTCGTATTCAAGAAATTTATAAAAACAATTTCGATAGCTTAAAAAACAACCTTTCTTCTTACAGCTTTTCAGATGTAGAAACAAAAGAAGCGATGTTAGAAATTTATAACAATTACAACTATGTTGCAGATCCGCATGGCGCAGTTGGTTATTTAGGTTGTAAAGCATATTTAAAAGAAAAACCGAATGCACATACCGTGTTTTTAGAAACAGCACATCCAACTAAATTTTTAGATGTTGTAGAAGAGGTTATAAAAGAAAAACAAGAATTACCGGAACAAATCCAAGCAGTAATGGGTAAAACAAAAGTAGCCACCAAAATTGGCAGCTACGATGACTTAAAGTCTTTTTTATTAAAAAGCTAATTAGGCTTTAACAGCAGACATTTTATTTAAGGCTTCACCAATTTGTGTGTGGCCTTTTATGATTTCAAAAGTGACGTTATTTGCAACGTCATCACCAAGTGTACGTACTAATGTTTGTGCAACATCATTTCTACTAATTTCACCTCTGGTATTCAATTTTTCTTCCAGCGTTATAGCATTCGTTAATTCGCCGTTTGTTAATGATCCTGGTCTAACAATTGCGTAATTTAATCCACTAGACTTCAAGTGCTCATCCGCATTGTGTTTTGCTTTTAAATAATCTTGAAGTTGTTCTGCTTTTTCTGGTTGGTCTGCTCCCATAGAACTCAACATCACAAACTTTTTCACGCCATTTTTATTAGAAGCATCTATTAATCGCTTTGCTCCTTCTTGATCTACTTCAACTACTTTTTTCCCGCCAGAACCGGCAGCAAATAATACTTTATCTATGCTTTTAGAATTCTTAAATACAGAAGAAACATCTTCTTCTAAATCCCCTAAAACCGTATCTATATTTTTTGCTATAAAATACGCTTGTTGTTCCTCTTTTCTAACCATTGCTATCGGGTTAAAATATTGAGATTCGTTTAAAAGATTAACTATTTTCTTTCCTGTAGTGCCATTTGCACCTGCTACTAAAATATTTTCCATTCTTTAACTTATCTATAAAAATGTCATAAACCAAAAAATCCGGAGCCTTTAACTTAAGTTTAATATCCTTTAATAAAATTTTAATATTTTGTAAAATGCGATTCGATGCAACTTCTACCTTATTTACATCTCTGTGACATTTGAAACGCATATTCTTTTATTTCGCCAAAACATCTACTTCTTTTTCAATACTTTTGCTAGGCAAGGAATAAAATTCAAAAAGCGTTTTTAATATAGATGAAAGACATAACATTACAATATTTAGGTTTTCTAAACACACCAAATTTGTGGTTAAATACTTCT
>JAGPUY010000196.1 GCA_018067265.1 Oceanihabitans sp.
GGGACTTTAGGGGTGTTTTTCTAATCGGATAATAAATTCGTTAAATAGGACGCCTTCCATTTAACTATATAAAAAATAGTATATCATGACACAAAGAATATCCAAATATCAAAGATTTAAAATGATGAATCCTATTATTCAGTTTTTCAAATTCATTTATTTAAGTATAAAAATAATGCTTGTGGTTGCTGGCGGACATGGCGGCACGAGAAAGGTTAACTAATGAGATAGTTTCGTTGTTTTATAAAGATGCAGATGTTATAATATGCACACCCATAGCAATCATCTTGGTCTTAATATTTTCAAATGCTTCTATATCTAGTGCTTTGGAGGCATCTTCAATAAAAAAGCATTCAAACCCTTCTTTGATAGCGTCACAAATAGAAAAGTAAACACAAATATCGGAAGCTAGACCACAAAAATAGAGTTGTGATGCTCCTTTTTCTTTTAAATAACCAGTTAATCCAGTCGGTTTTAAGTGGTTATTGTCATAAAAGGCACTATAACTATCGATGTTTTTATCGGTTCCTTTTCTAAAAACAGCTTCATATTTTGTAGTGTTTAATTCCGGATGTAATGCTGCGCCTTCGCTGCCTTGTACACAATGTTCTGGCCATAAGGTTTGTGTTTGTCCATGCCATTCTATGTTGTCAAAAGCTGTTTTTTTGTTATGATTTACAGCAAAACTAGAATGTGCTTTTGGATGCCAATCTTGCGTGGCTACTATCAAATCAAATGTATTTTGTATGCTATTAATTACAGGAACAATTTTATTACCGTTGGGTACTGCAAGAGATCCACCAGGCATAAAATCGTTTTGTACATCAATGACTAAAAGTGTTTTCATCTTTAGCTTTTATGTTGGTTAATTAGATCATTTCGTTCCTTTTTTAGTTGGCTACTAAGTCCTATTTTATAGGTATGCGGATTTTGAAAACGCTTATATTCATTCGGAAGTTGTTCTAAACGGGATTGCGAGTATTTCGAAATTTCGGTAACTGTTCTAGTCGGCACTACGCGTTTACCATGCTCCATGACTAACTCTAGTAAAGGTTCTTTTTTTAGCGGACTAATGTCTATTTGTTTGGTAATATCAAAAGGGTGTTCCATTTTGTCTATCTCACCCTCAGAAAATATAGCCACCGCATCTGCACCATAAAACATACCATCCGAATCAAGCATTCTATACACTTGTTTTTTAAATGGTAGGGATACTTTTATAATGTTTTCAGAGAGTTTAATTCTTGGAGAACCATTATATTCAGATAATTTATAAACACCATCGAGAGCTGCATCCGGTCTTCCGGTAACTAGATTGGTTCCTACGCCAAAAACATCAATAGGTGCGTTTTGTTCTTTTAAACTTTTGATAACATATTCATCTAATTGATTAGAAGCTACAATTTTCACATACCCCAAGTCAGCAGCATCTAAAATGGCTCTTGCTTTTTTAGATAAATATGCTAAATCGCCACTGTCCAAACGGATTCCAAATAATTGTTCCCCTCTTTCTTCCATTTCTTTTGCGACTATAATAGCATTTGGAAGTCCTAGTTTTAAAGTATTATACGTGTCTATTAACAGCACACAGTTTTTAGGTCGTACTTGTGCAAAATCGCGAAAAGCATCTAGCTCATTATCATAACTCTGGATAAAAGCGTGCGCCATTGTTCCTGTAGATGGGATATTGTAATCTTCTGCAGCTTTGACGTTACTAGTACTATCAAAACCTCCAATGGCAGCAGCTCTTGATGCATAATAGCCTCCAGTAGCATGCGCGCGACGTAATCCCATATCTAATAAAATGGCATCTTTAGCACTGTATCGTATTCTGCTGGCTTTGGTTGCAATTAAGGTTTGAAAATTAAGGATATTAAGTAAAAGTGTTTCTATAATTTGTGCTTCTATAATATTGGCTTCTACTTGCAAAATTGGACGGTTAGGAAAAACAATATCCCCTTCTTTACTAGAGCGAATACTTCCTTTAAAACTAAAATTTTTCAAATACTCTAAAAACGTACTTTCAAAACCTTTTTGTTTTAAGTAGGAGATGTCTGAATCTGAAAATTTAAGCGACTCCAAAATATCTAATACATCTTCTAATCCGGCAAATATGGCATAGCCATTATCAAAAGGATTACGACGATAATAATAATCAAATACAGCGCTACCATTTGGTTTAGTAACAAAATAGACTTGTGCCATTGTAATTTGATATAGATCTGTGTATGCAGCGGTAATGTCCATAAATTTATACGTTTAGTTTATAAGATATTCAAAATTGGAAAGACTTTGTATTCCAAATTTCAAAGGAATTAATAGAATAAAATAATTAGTCTAGTTGAAATTAATTTCCTTTTAATCGTTGCCATAATTCGGTTAACAGCTTTTTACCATCTCGATTATTTTTAGGTTCTTCCGTAAATATAACCTTTCTAGAAGCATCCACATCTAGTCTGTATTTAAAAACAAAGTTGTTAGATTGTGGTGTTAAGCTTAACAAACCAAATCGTAAATCATTAAAATAAAGAACATCCTCCTTTTTATTAATCGTGTACCAACCTTCTGTAATAGTAATCATCCGTTTTACGCTTTCATCTTCCACAAGATTTCCTAATAATTCATGCTTTTTAGGATAGCTTTCAAAAGTAATAGGTTCTGTGTCAAAAAACGAGTAATTCCCAAGTAAATACGCATCTTCGGTTTCCACATTGGCGCTCCAAAGGACGGTGTTTAAAGGCGAAGGTCTCGTATCCATATCTAAATAAACTATGTTTTGCGTTGCTAAAGCAGATTCAAATTTAGTATAGGCAACGCCCTTTAAAAGTAATGTTATTGCTAAATAAGAGGTGCTAATTATTAATCCCATTTTGTTATAAAAACGGCGTCTTTCAGAGCTGCGCTTTTGTCGCATAGCCAAAATTAAAAACACTAAAAATGGTATCGTGTATAATGGATCAATTACAAAGATATTTTTAAATGCTAATCGTAAATCAAAAGGCCAAAACAGTTGTGTTCCCCAAGTAGTATGTGCATCTAAAATAGGATGGGTTACAAATGCCCAAAAGAATAACCAAGACCAATTTTTAAAGTTCTTATAGGTCTCGTAACGCGAAACGCACCAACCAAAAACGGGAGCAAAGAGCATAGAAAACACTATAGAATGTGTAAATCCGCGATGAATGGCAAGCGCCGAAACCGTATCTGTAAAGTAAGATGCAAATACATCAAAGTCAGGAATAGTTCCTACAATAGCACCATAAAGCATCGCTTTGTTTCCCACTTTTTTGCCCAAAACAGCTTCTCCTACAGCGGCTCCTAATACTATTTGTGTTAATGAATCCATATAGCATGCAAAAGTAAGGGATACCAATATATTTATACCATTATTAGTGTTTTTAAGTTGCTGTTTTGCTTGGTTAATAAAAGGTGTTTATCGTGTGTTTCTTTTTGTTCTTTATGGAATTGTTTAATAGTCAGTATTTTATATGATAAATATCAGTGTGTACCCTTTTTGTTTATTCTAACTTTAGAACTAGTAATGGTGTCTTAATTCAAATTACTTTTCTTAAGTAACCTATGTTACTGACTAAAGTATATTCCTGAACTATTTTTGTACTGTAAATTAATAATTAATGAAAAAACACATATATATAGCCGTATTACTTTTTGTTTTCAGTGTATCCCTGAAAGCGCAAGAAGTAGTGCCTATTAGCAAAACAGAGGTTTTATCTAACGTATCTGAAAAAAACACAAGTATTAAGATTTCTGAAGAAGAATTTAAGCAAGCAAAAGCGGATTATAGTCAGACCAACGCCGTGTTTTTACCAAACATTTCGGCTAGTCATACAGGAATTGCCACTACAAATCCGTTAATGGCTTTTGGTTCTAAATTGAATCAAGAAATTTTAACGGCTAACGATTTTAATCCAGCGTTACTAAATAATCCTTCACAGATTGAAAACTTTGCTACAAAATTCGAAATTCAGCAACCATTAATTAATATCGATGGTATTTATCAGCGTAAAGCTGCTAAGTCTAAAATGGAAGCGATGTCTTTAAAAACAGTTCGTACAGAAGATTATTTAGCATTTGAAGTGGAGAAAGCATACATGCAATTACAATTAGCATACAAAGCGGTTACTGTTTTAAATAAAGCCTTAGAAGCTGCAAATGCCAATAAAAAATTAGCAGATAATAGTTTTAAGCAAGGCTATTTACAACGTGCAGATGTTTTGAATGTGGAAGTTCGCGTTACCGAAGTTCAAAACCAGTTACAAACCGCAAAGAGTAATGTGCAAAACGCTTCCAATTACTTATCCTTTTTAATGAATGATGAAACCTACGTGGTGTACACACCAATAGATGAATTGAGTGTTACTACTTTTTCTGTTGAAGATAAAAAGGTTTCCGAAAACCGTTCCGATATTAAAGCCATGCAATTAGCATCCAACGCTTATGAAGCTATGAATAAAGCAGATAGAATGGCTTTTTTGCCAAGATTAAATGCTTTTGGAAGTTATGAGCTATACGATGATCAAATTTTTCAAGGTGATGCCAATGGCTATTTATTTGGAGCACAATTAAGTTGGGATATTTTTCAAGGGTCGAAACGATTTGGAAAAGCAAAAAAAAGCAAATCAGAATTTGAGCAATCAAAGTTAGAATACCAGCAATATGTATCTAAAAGTAATCTGGAATTGAATAAAGCAAAACGTGCTTTTTTAGATGCCGAAAATAAGTTAAAACTCACCACTTTAGCATTAGAGCAATCGGAAGAATCTTTACGAATAAGAACCAATAGATTTAAAGAAGGTTTAGAAAAAACATCGGATTTGTTACTAGCTGAAACGCAGTATGCACAGAAGCAATTAGAATATTACCAAACTATTTTTGAATACAATTATGCGCAAGCTTATTTAGAATTTTTAACAAAAGAATAAAGGGAAAACAAGATAATAGAAACAAGAATCAAGATCGATTTCCTGGAGTCTAGATGTATAAATACTGTCACACTGAGCTTGTCGAAGTGTCTTAAATTAAAAACAATAAACATGAAAAAAATATATACCATCCTAACACTTTCTGTAGCGCTATTCGTAGCGAGTTGTGGTAGCAAAGACAAAAAAACGGTTGAAGATAATTCGCCAGCAATTTCTGTAAAAACGAATGAAGTAGCAGTAAATAATAAAAGTCCATTCTTATCGGTTAGCGGGAAAATTCAAGCATCTCATAGTGCAGATTTAAGTACCAGAATGATGGGCTACGTAGATAAAGTGCATGTAAATGTTGGAGATAAAGTAACTAAAGGACAGATATTAGTGTCCATCAATAATAGCGATTTACAAGCAAAAAGAGCACAAGTAACTGCAGGAATTACAGAAGCTAGTGCTGCTTTAAAAAATGCGCAAAAAGACTACAATCGTTTTAAAAATTTGTTTGCAGATAATAGTGCGTCTCAAAAGGAATTGGATGATATGACTGCGAATTATGACATGGCAAAAGCTAGAGTAGAAGCGGCAAACCAAATGAAAAACGAAATCAATGCTCAATTTGCATATAGTAATATTACCGCACCTTTTAGCGGGATAGTTACTAGTAAAAGTGTGGAAGCCGGTAATATGGCAAATCCTGGAGTGTCTTTAATAAGTATGGAAGCACCAGGGAATTTTGAAGTGATGGCAATGGTTCCAGAAACAGAAATTTCGGAAATTAAAAATGGTGCTTCTGTTGATGTATTAGTAAAGGCTATTAACAAAACCATAAAAGGAAAAGTAACAGAAGTAAGTACTTCTGCTAAAAATACTGGCGGACAATATTTAGTAAAAATAGATGTAGAGAAAACAGATGCTAACATCTTATCAGGCATGTTTACAACCGTTCAATTTCCTGTGGAAAGAAAAGCGAAATCGACATTGGTTTTAATTCCTGCCGAGGCTATTATTACTAACGGACAATTATCTGGAGTATATACCGTAAGCCAAAGCAATACCGCTTTATTACGTTGGTTGCGTTTAGGTAGAACTTTTGGGGATCAAGTAGAAGTATTATCTGGTTTAAATGCCGACGAAGCATACATTGTTTCTGCTGAAGGAAAGCTATTCAATGGTGCTACAATCTCCATTCAATAACTAAAAAGCTGCGTTAAGGATAGAAGAGGAAATCCTTTTTATGTCAGTTCGAGTGAATTTGCCTAAGCAAATTTGTATCGAGAACAAGTAAAAAGATTGTAACGGATAGCCTGTTAAAACGCCCAAAATATAAAGATTTCCATTTTCGTGGGAATGAAAAAAAATAATAATTATGAAAGAAGGAATCGCAGGAAAAATTGCCAAAGTCTTTATGCAATCGAAGTTAACCGTGTTGTTAATGATTGTGTTTATGGTAGTTGGTGTGTACAGTTCGTTTTTAATTCCGCGTGAAGAAGAGCCACAAATTGATGTGCCAATGGCAGAC
>JAGPUY010000205.1 GCA_018067265.1 Oceanihabitans sp.
TTGTTTGTAAATGCACAACAAGCATTTTTAATGGATTTAGGAAACGACTTTGAGCAAAATTACACGCAACTAGGTTTTGGAGGTAAATACCAATTGACCAAACAATTAAATTTAGAAGCGTCTTATGGTAAAATTGTAAGAGGTAATAATTTTCAAGGATTAGGAAGTACTTTTAGTTTAGGACTTAGAGCATTACTATAAAAATAGAAACCTTTTTTTAAAGTGTTTAGAAAAAGATCCGGCTATATTAGCGGGATCTTTTTCTTATATTTCGTGAATAATTAAATCGTATGAAATACATAAAGCTTCTTTTTATAACTATAATCTGCACGTTACAGTCCTGCTCCTCACAAACAAAAATTAATGGTGTGAGTTTTGTAGCATCCAGAACTGCTGTAACAGAAGAACATGTAAATCCGGTAACAGAAGTCAACGCCAATTTTGCTGCAGTAATGCCTTTTGGTTTTGTTAAAGAATTAGAACATCCAGAAGTTGTTTACAATACAGAGCGACAATGGTATGGGGAAAGCAGAGTAGGAGTCGAGCAGTATGCAAAAAGCTTAGAAGCGAAAGGCATAAAAATAATGATCAAACCCCAAATTTGGGTTTCTCGAGGACAGTTTACGGGTTATATAGAAATGGAAACCGAAGCCGATTGGCAAATATTAGAGACTTCGTATTCACGTTTTATTTTAGAGTATGCTAGATTAGCTCAAGAAATTAATGCCGATATCTTTTGTATTGGTACCGAATTAGAACAATTTGTAACCAACAGACCAGCATACTGGAATGGGTTAATTGTAGAAATAAGAAAAGTGTACAAAGGAAAACTTACCTACGCCGCAAATTGGGATGAATTTAAAAGAACGCCTTTTTGGAATGCATTAGATTATATTGGCGTGGATGCTTATTTTCCGGTTAGCGACAGTAAAACACCAACGGTAGCAGAATGTTTAGAAGGATGGAAAACGCATAAGTCTGTAATAAAAGAGATTGCAGACAGACATACAAAACCAATTTTATTCACCGAGTTTGGTTATAGAAGTACCGATTACGCAGGGAAAGAACCTTGGAATTCCGAAAGAGGTTTGGAGGTTGTCAATTTGGAAGCACAGAATAATACAACTATAGCCTTATTTGATGCTTTTTGGAAAGAAGATTGGTTTGCTGGCGGGTTTGTATGGAAATGGTTTCACGATCATGCCAATGTTGGTGGTGAAAACGATAATCGATTTACACCACAAAATAAGCCTGTAGAAAAAATAATTAAAGCATATTTTCAAGCCTAAAAAAGATGTGGAATAGAAAAATAGTTATACTAATTATTACTTTCATATCTACTTTTGCTGTGGCCCAAAATAAAGTGATTTTGGATCTAAAAATTCAAGGTAACAAAAAACTGAAGTCGTCTCTAGTTAAAAAAATATCTAAGGCAAAAGCAGGAAAAGTTTTAGATTCCACTATTTTAGAAGAAGATATTAAACGATTAAAACGTTTGCCAGCTGTTGCTCATGCATATTATCAAGTGTTTCTTTCGCATGATAATAGCTATAATGTGTTTTATAATATTGAAGAGAACTTTACCATTATTCCGTCGGTAAGTATTTATACCACCAATGATGATGAGTTTGCTTATCGTTTAGGTGTTTATGAGTTTAATGCATTAGGTCAGAATATTATTTTTGGAGGGTTTTATCAAAAAGATATTTTTAGTTCCTATGGCATAAATTTTAGAGCACCTTTTCTGTTTAGTAGAGAATTTGGTCTAGCGATCCATCATCAAAACTTAAATACGGAGGAACCAGTTTTCTTTAATGGCACCACTGCAAATTATAAGTACAAGAATAAATCGTATGAAGTTTTAGCTCTATATCAACCTAATTTTAAAAACCGTTTTGAAATAGGTGTGAATTATTTTCTAGAAGAATATAAATATATAAACGGCGCTACTAATCCTTCGGTACCCCAAGAATTATCTATTAATAAATTATTATATAAAGGTATTTATGAGTTTAATAGTCTGGATTATTATTACCAATATGTATCCGGATTTAGAAGTTTGTTTAACATACAATATGTCACTGCAACTAGCCAAGATGTGTCTGATTTTGTAATAGGATGGAATGATTTACATTATTACACAAGGGTTGGAGATAAAGGGAATTGGGCAAGTAGATTGCGCGTTGGTTTAGCGACGAATGACGAAACACCATTTGCGCCTTTTTCTGTAGATAATAATGTCAACTTAAGAGGTGTTGGTAATACCATTGATAGAGGTACAGGAGCTATCGTTGTGAATACCGAATATAGACACACGCTATTGGATAAAGATTGGTTAGCAATTCAAGGGAATGCTTTTGTAGATGCTGGTTCTTGGAGGAATCCGGGTGGTGATTTTGGTGATTTTGCGGAATCCAAAAATATTAGAGTGTATCCTGGTTTTGGTTTTAGATTCATACATAAACGAATCTTTAATGCTATTTTTAGAATCGATTATGGCTTCGGAATTACTAAAGGAGAAACACAAGGTCTCGTTTTTGGAATCGGACAATATTTCTAAACTATAGATATAAAGATAATAGAGAACTAACGTTTTATTAAAAGACTAATTTTTGTTTTTAAACCTAGAATGCTAATATTTACCATTCGTTTTTAATTATACATATTGCTATCCAATAATAAATGAAACAAAATAGAACACTTGCCATAGGAGATATTCACGGCGGATTAAAGGCTTTAGAACAAGTACTAGAACGCATAGAGATTAAGGAAAAGGATCGTTTTATTTTTCTTGGCGACTATGTAGATGGCTGGAGTGATTCAGCACAAGTGATTCAGTTTTTAATTGCTTTTTCAGCGACATATGAATGTGTATTTATAAAAGGAAATCACGATGTTTGGTGTGAGCTATGGTTAGAAACCGGAACCATAAATGAAACGTGGTGTCTACATGGAGGAAAAGAAACCATAGCGAGTTATAAAGGGGTTTCCGAAGCCGATAAAAAAAAACATCTCCAGTTTTTTAAAGACATGTGTCTTTACCTAGTAGATGATGAAAAAAGATTGTTTTTACATGCCGGATTTACGTCAATGCATGGTGTAGAAAGAGAAGAGAATGAAGTAAGCTTCTATACCGATAGAACACTTTGGGAAATGGCGTTAATCATGGATAAAAGCATCACAAAGGATTCTATTATTTACCCAAATAGATTAAAGCATTACCACGAGATTTATATCGGACATACACCAACCACGAACTTTAATTTATATACACCAACCAATGCTATAAATGTTTGGAATGTAGATACCGGAGTTGCTTTTAAAGGGAAGCTTTCTGCATTAGATATAGATACTAAAGATTTTTTTCAAAGTGAAGAGGTGCACACTTTATATCCTAATGAAAAAGGAAGAAATAAATAGTTTTTTACCCAATATGCTTTTTTGTAATACGCATATAAATCTTCCGCGGAAGCGTCGAACTCCTTTTTTATATAAATAGCCAAGAAGGGATGTTGTAATTTCCAGAGATTAACTGGAATTACTCGATACTTTTAAAATCTTTAATTGCTTGATTTGGTTCTATTACGTTATATCCTTTCCAGAAATCAGGATCATAGTGTGGTAAATAAGTTGGCTTAATAGCTGCTTTTTCTTTAAAATTATTAAAAGTCTCTTTGGTAATATTATCGTTTTCAAAAACAACTAATTCTTTTTTGTTAATGTTTGTTATTTTTAAATTTATGTTCGCAGAAACTTCATTTTGTTTACGTCTTCCTTTTACATTTTTGTTCTTTTCTATAATCTTTAATGGTCTTTTAATTCCAACATGCTCGCCATCTACAATTTCAAAATATTTTAATGCGTATGTATCTGCTTTGTTTTTTTCGTAAATGATTGTACCTCTTTGTAAATAATGGTTTACAGATACTCCCAATAGACTAAAATCTCGAAGTGCTTTTACGTTTTCATAATCTAAACGAATAATAGCGAAATCATCTGTATTAACATACATCGTGCCTTTGTAATCTTCACCTCGTTTTGGTTTAAAAGCAATTTTATAAACAAAATTACCATTTAAAAAAGCATAGTCTAATAATTCAAATTCGTATCTATTAGACTTATGAATGATGTTTAGGTTAGAGTCTTCATTTAAAAACCCTCTGTTTTCTAAGTTAGATATTGTTCTTTTTCTGTATTTTAAAAAGTTTTCTTTACGCTCCTTTTCTTTCTTTTTTTTAGCTTCTAAATATGCGACAGATTCTTTTTCTTCTGGAGTTTCAAAAAGGGAAGAATCTATTTCTGTTTTTGTTCCAAACCAACCCGATTTTATTTTAAAATAAGAGTCTCTTTTTATATGTTTTCTTGCAATTGCATTAAACTTTTCTTCTAGTTTTTCGGAATCTATTTCATTGTTTTTATCGTACAATTCAGATGCTTTTATTATATCTAATTTACTAATGGTATCTGCGTCATTATTTTTGTAAAGTACTCCTAGTATTTCTGTGTAATTACTCGATTTTTTAGGTAATACTCGTAATATACTGTCTATGAAATTTTGATTGAATTCTGGAATGGTTGTTTTTTCAATGGCAACATTGTTTTTTGCAATATTTGAGTGGTAGGATTGTCTGAAAAATAGTTTGCTTTTTTGTGGATCATGACTATAGTTTGTTGGTAAACGGTCTTTTATGAAGTCTATAATCTCAGCAATGGAATAATTTTTATTGCTAATTAAAACCTCGTCTAAGTCAATAGATTTCGGACTTAAAGAAATAATACTATCTGTGACACTTTTAATAGATAGTTGTTTCGTTTCATAACCTAAACAGCTAATGAATAAGGAATCTGTTTTAGTGAATTTTTTCTGGATATTTAAATGAAAAACCCCAAAATCATTACTTATAACTCCGCTTGTGTTATTTAGCGAAATTGTTGCATAAGGTATTGGGTTTTGGGTTATAGAGTCAATTATTTTTGCTGCAATTAAATCTTGCGCATGAGAAATGGATATAATGCCAAAGAATAATAAAAGGCTAAAGTAGAGGTGTTTCATCTATGTTTTTTTTTACGAATATATAGATTGTGAATACCTAAACATTAATTTTAATTTAATCTTAAGTAAATATTATTACTTTTTAACATTTATGTAATTGTTGTAGTATTTATATAAATCTTCCGCACTTGCACCATACCATTTCTTAATATAGATCATCCAAAAATGATATTGTAATTTCCAAACGCCATGTATTTCATATAGTCTTGCAGAGGTTTGAATTTTTTCATTAATGACTACAAATTCCTTTCTAGCATAAAGCGCATTAATTAAAATATAGTCTTCGTAGATAGTGTAAGTCTCATCATAGCCTCCAATGTCGTTAAATACTATTTTTGTAATAAACTGACTTTGGTCGCCACCGCGACAGGCTTTCCAATTGAATTTTGTAAACCAACTCGCCAAACGTAACCACCAATGATTGCTTTTAAACTGAAGCTTAAAACAACCAGCAGGATTTCCTTTTTCTACTTCGTTAATTATGAGTTGGTCAAAATTTTTCGGCGGAAAAGAATCTGCATGCAAAAAATATAAAATGTTTCCGGAAGCATATTTTGCGCCAAGATTCATTTGTTTTGCTCTTCCTTTTTCAGCCGTTAGCAACTGCATGTTAGTTCGAGTGGAATTCGCATTCGCGAATTTTGTATCGAGAACTTTTGTGTTTATTTTATTACGACTAGCTCGAGACCTTTCGACTTCACCTTCGCTTTTGCTTCGGTCTACAAGTGCGCTCAAGGTGACATCTGAGAAATTAGCAACAATTTCTTGCGAACCATCAGTGCTTCCGCCATCCACTACAATAATCTCTGCAATATGTTTAGCAGTACTATTTCCTAATACATGTTCCAGCATATTTTTAATATTTTCTGCTTCGTTTAGAATAGGAATGATTATCGAAATGTTATTCATAGTATTAATGTCCTTCTGAATTGGTTTCAGAGTCTATTTATAAACGGATGAAATAAATGTAGCCTAACATTGTGTTTAGTCATTCAAATCCCAGTTGTAATCTTTATAACTTTTTTTAGCGTTGGAAGAAATTTCTGTTTCGGAGTATTTATTTAAGAAATCAATTAGATCTCCATCTTGTTTGAAATCTTTTGAAAACCACTGAAAAATCTTTGAGATTTTAATCCTATCGGAAGCGATTTCGTTTCGATTTGGATCTGCTAAAAATGCTTTGGTAGCACTTGTTAGTTGTACTTCTAATTTGGAAGCGGTAAAGGCTTCGTTTTGTAATTTCGGACAAGAAAAAGAGGCGCAAACAATAGCAAAATGAATTCTTGGCTCTTCCATTTTACGAAGTATTTCATGCTCAATTTCATTTAGATTATACCATTTTGCACCAAGTTTCCAAAGGCGTTGATCCCAAGGGTTTTTAATATCTTTAATACTTTTTACTGGATAATTTCGAATAATTAAATCCACGGTCAATGCATTATACGCATTAATCCAATAGGCTAATTTGTCTTCTTTAGTCCAATCACCGCCTGGCATATTCGCTGCTAAAGAATGAATATAATTGCGTAGTTCTGTTGGATTGTTGTTAAAAGCGATGTAGTTTACATTACCAGTTTCGGAAACATTTTTTTGTAATAAGGTGTTCCATGCGGCATGATTAAAAGCTTCCGGAGCATAATGGTCTGCAACATCTACCACTTCTAATTTAGGAGGTTGAAGAGCTTCTGGTGTTTCGTTTTTAATAACTTCTTCGACTTCACTTTCAGAAGTTATTTCTTGGATTTCTATAGGAGTAGTTTCTTCTTTTAC
>JAGPUY010000207.1 GCA_018067265.1 Oceanihabitans sp.
GATTTATCAATAGTATTAATTGTTAGTATTTCCCAATAAACCTTTGATGTGTCAATTATAGAATATGCTTTAGGATCAGAGTTCGCTTTTATTTTTTCTAAATTAAAACCGTTTCTTCTTTTCCCAAATTCATTAAGCGAAGAACAACCTAAGTAAATAAAACTTAAAACAATTAAGAGAGGAAATAGTTTTTTAGACATTGAATATTTGATTAGAGTTCAGTGTTTTCCGTATTATGCACAACGTGTTATATCATCACATTTATTGATTATATCCCGTAAATAGGTCAGGATATCGTTAGTTTTGTGTTGATGTTATCCTGTAAAGATAATTTTTTTAAAGCATTATCCAAAGGGCTCTTTATTTGTTGTAAATCTTTTCTAGATACATGTGTGTAAATCATTGTGGTTTCCGGTCTGCTGTGGCCTAGTAGTTCTTGTATGTAACGAATATCTGTTCCTTGTTCTAGCATATGGGTGGCATAACTATGACGTAAAGTATGTGGTGTTACAGGTTTTAGTATTCCAGCAGCTTTAGTGTTTCTTGCAAGAAATGCACGAATAGATCCTGGGCTGTATTTGCCTCCTTTTGGGTTCTCTATAAAATATTGTTTTGGTGCATAGGTATTATGATAATTTTTTAATAATGGAAAAAGACTTTCGGCGATAGTAGTATATCTGTCTTTTCTACCTTTTGAGTTTTTTACATATAACTGCTTTCTTTTAAAATCAAAATCACTAAGTTTTAAATCTATAATTTCTCCTATGCGTAACCCAGAGCCATAAAGCATTGCTATAATGGTACGATGTTTTAAGTTTTTTGTTACTTGTAATATGGAAAATACTTCTTCTATACTTAATACAATTGGAAGTTTTTTGTCTTTTTTAGGCATATAGACTTTATCTATATCTATAGAACATGCAGGATAGAAATAGGCAAAATGCTTAAAACCACTTACCATTTGTCTATGTGTACTAATGGCATAGTTTAATTTATCAACAGTCCATTCTATATAATGCCTTACATCATTTTCATTAAGATCGTTTACAGGTTTGGCATCTGTAAATCGTAAAAATTCGAGTATAAAACCACCATAAGCCGCAATAGTACTCGAGCTAAATCTTTTACCTTTCAAAAATTCTATAAAGTGGCGGTAGACTTCTGTTTTTTCTTTATTTAGAGGATTAAGTTCTACTTTAATACCTTTACTGTATCGTGGAATACCATTTTTAGCAGGCGTTTCTAAAAGGCGTAAGTTCTCTTTTTTAATATGAATTTTAAGGTCTTCTAATCTAACCTCGTCGTAATAGATATAAAACGTTCTATGCGTTTTTGTCCAATACACACCATTAAACTTTTTAATATATTCTTTAACTTCAAAATTATAAGCAAATTTAATAGCGATGCAACTTTTTGCATTATGTGTAAATGGTTCTAGTGTGATGGAATTCATATGGTTATAATAAAAAAAATATAACTAAAGATATAAAAAAAAGCCCATCAAATTTTTGATGGGCTTTCCAAAATACCTTTTATTTTTCTGTATTTGGTTGCCGAACTTAATAGAAAAAAATGTTTTCTATCCATTAACGTGTTAACCAACCTCTTTTATTGGCTGTAGCTATGGCATAAGGTGTAATCCAAAATAAACCAAAAGTGTATAGAATACTATAGGTATATGCCCAAAATCCTTGGGTTGTTTTATATCTGTTGGTAAAGAATAACAATGAAAAAGTAGATATAATAGAAATACTAACCAAAGTAGAACCTACAAACAATAAAGGATGTATCAAGATAAAGAATAGCATAAAAATTAATAACGGAAAGCTCATCACTATTCGAGAGAAATGACTAATAAATAATAAGCGAGTTCCCATTTTTTCGCCTTCTCTAAAGTTGGTAAAAACGTATTTAGACATTTCCAGATTCTCACGCACATTACTACGTCCCCAACGTATAAACATTTTATATAAACCTAAATACTCTTCAGGTACATTGGTGTACGCAACCGCATTTTTTTGAAATAGAACGTGTTTGCCTTGTTTTAAAATCATGTTTGTCATGGCGCGATCTTCACCAATATCCGAAGCTTCTCCCATAAATGTTTGGTTTATCCAATCGGGTAAACATTTAAATACTGCAGTACTTCTATAGGCTGCTAAAGCTCCAGGTGTACACAATACCGAATTCAAATTACTTTCTGCTGAGCGAACAAATTCAAAACTCATCACAAAGCTTACATCTAGCATTTTAGGAAGCATTTCTTTTTCGTTATTTAAAACGCGTATGTTTCCTGCAACGGCGCCACATTGTTCGTTATTCACAAACGGACTAACCAAATTTCTAAGAGTATCTTCCGTAACAATAGAATCACTATCTACGGTTACGTAAATATCTCCTGTACCTAAATTAAATCCACGATAAAGCGCATGACGTTTCCCTTGATTTTCTGGTTGTTGGTAAATTTCTAATCGATCTCCTAGTTTATCTTTGGCATCCAACATCCAATCCCAAGTATCATCCTTACTACCATCATCTATAGATATAATCTGAATTTTATGTTCCGGATAATTACTTTTGGCTAGACTCATTAAGGTGTCCCAAACTTGCTTTCCTTCATTGTAAGCCGGAACAATTACCGTACAGGTAGGTAATTCCTTGTCTGTTACAGAAGCAACGGGTTTGTATTTAATATAGTGGTATGCGGTATATATAAAAAATAGCAGCTTATACGCAAAGAGGCTTGCTGCAATAAGGATAAAGGTGACACCCAAAGAAGATCCCATGTTCTTGGTGTTGAACGCTTCAAAATCGGAATGAAAAACAGAGAAAAAATAGACACCTATAAATAGGAGTAAAAAAGTACTTAAGAGTACTATTCTATTTAGCGAGTTTTCTACTTTTCTATGACTATGAAAAAAAGAATGTATTCTGTTATTTTGCTTTTTTGAGTTTGTTTGAAGTGTGCTGGAATTCGTTGGTTTTGTGGTCATAAATCTATTTAGATGTGTGGGATTAAATAAGATTTACGTGGTAGGTTTTAATTTAGATGTTTCTAACTATTTATTTAAGATAAATTTATAATTTGATCTCTT
>JAGPUY010000213.1 GCA_018067265.1 Oceanihabitans sp.
ATAAAACTATGACGTATTTAACGATAAATTAATTGAAAAAGGAAAATTTAAAAGCTATAAATCTGTATTTTTGAAGTTATAAATCTAATCATACTATTATGAAGTCTTTATTATATGTTTTTGTTTTCTCTTTATTTTTTAGTTGCAAAGCACAAACAGAGTACACTGCACAAGTAAATTCAGAAGGTAAAACAGCAACTACAACCGATGTAAACTCCAGGCCAAAACTAGTGGTTGGTATTGTAGTCGATCAAATGCGTTACGATTATTTAACGCGTTTTTACAATAAGTTTGGCGATGGTGGTTTTAAGAAATTAATGCATCAAGGTTTTAATTGTAAAAACAATCATTATAATTATATCCCAACGTACACGGGGCCAGGGCACACTTCGGTTTATACGGGAACAACACCAAAATATCATGGCATAATTGCTAATAATTGGTACAATAAAGAAATTAAAGAAATGGTGTATTGTGCAGGAGATGATACTGAAAGTTCTGTTGGTACAGAAGCTACAGCAGGGCAAATGTCGCCGCGTAGAATGAAAACAACAACCTTTGCAGATGAAAACAGATTGTTTACGCAAATGCGAGGAAAAACTATTGGTATTTCTATGAAAGATAGAGGTGCTATTTTACCAGCAGGACATACCGCAAATGCTGCATATTGGTTTCACGGAAGGGATGAAGGAAGTTGGATTACAAGTACCTTTTATAGAAAGGATTTACCAAAATGGGTTCTTGATTTTAATAACTCGGAAGCTGCAGAATCCTACTTAAAACCGTGGAATACTTTATATGATATTAATACCTATACAGAAAGTGGAAGTGATTTAAATACTTTTGAAGGTGGTTTTAAAGGAAAAGAAACAGCAACATTTCCTTACGATTTAAAAGCATTAAGCAAAGAAAATAGAGGCTTCGATATTTTAAAAGCAACCGCTTACGGAAACGCTTTAACTGCAGATTTTGCTATTGCAGCAATTGATGGCGAACAACTAGGGCAAGATGCTATTACAGATGTTTTAGCCGTTAGTTTTTCTAGTACCGATTATGTCGGACATAATTTTGGTGTAAATTCTAAAGAAGTTCAAGATACGTACTTGCGTTTAGATAAAGATATAGAGCGTTTAATAGTAGCTTTAGATGCTAAAGTAGGAAAAGGAGAATACACGTTGTTTTTAACATCTGATCACGGCGCAGTAGATGTGCCATCGTATTTGCAAAGTGTACATATTCCTTCTGGATATTTTAGTTCTAAAGATTTTAAAAGTAAGTTAAATACATTTATTTCCAAACGATTTGGGGCAAGTGATTTACTAGAAAACGGAAGTAACAACCAAATATTTTTAAATAGAGAGCGTATCGCGTTACTTGGTTTAAATTTAGAAACGGTGCAAGAAGCATTAGTAAACGAAGTAATTACCTACAAGAACATTGATAAAGCGTATTCTGCAACTACTATGCGAACTACAGATTTTACTAGCGGAATTGAAGAATTATTGCAAAACGGATTTAACCAAAAGCGTTCAGGTGATGTTTTAGTGGTTTATGATCCTGCGGTAATTTCATATGGCAAAACGGGTTCTACACATGGTTCTGGCTTAAACTATGATACGCATGTTCCTCTTTTATTCTACGGGAAAGGAATTAACCAAGGAAGCACTTTTAAGAAAACGAATATTACAGATGTAGCACCAACTATTTCTGCGCTTTTAGGAACTAGCTTTCCTAATGGAGCAACGGGAATTCCTTTGGAGTTTGTGATTGAAGAATAGATTAATACTTGCGAATGCAGGAATCTAATTCATAAAGAGAAGGGTTTTATAAAGTAGTAATCTACTTTGTAAAACGCTTTTTATTTTAAAGACTAATTCTTTCTTATGAAGGCAGGAATCTAATCAAAAAAAACTGGAGAATGATTTATTTTTCAGAAGTAAAAGAAACGCTTATATATCTTTAAGTTTACTTTCTGTTTTAATAACTAAGAAAATAACAGAACCAATTATTAAGATAGCACTTATTATTTTTTCTAAATCATCTGGAATAGTAAAGAAGATATTTAAAGAGGGAATTAGTACAAGAGCAAGGCCAATAACCGTTAATAGTTTTGCAGAATATTTTTGAGAAAAATCCCATTTCTGTTGGTTTTGCATAGAGCTACGAGTTCTATACCCATAAAGAGGATTGATTTTCTTTGGTGGAAATACCTGCATAAGAATTCCTGTTATTATAAAAATAATGCCAACTAATGCAGGTATTTCTAACAAGAAATCTATAGATATCATTTTCTATATAAAAAGTAGTTATTTACTAAGTCTATGTAGGTTTGTTTCGCTTCGTCTTGGGTGATTTTTTGTATTTGAAATAAAGCATTTGTTTTAAACGCGTTTATTATTTCCTTCTTGCTACTAGGTCTGCTGTAGTCATTAGTAGATTTTTTATAGTATGCGTATAGACGTAACAAGAGGTCTGCAGGAAAAGGCTCTTTATGCGCATTTATTCTTGCAACAGCATCTCTAAACGTTATTTCTAATTCTTCAGAAGTCATTATTTTTCTGCTATAATACTTTCACCACCACGAACTTTTTGGTTTAGTGAAACTTTAATTTTAGTATCTAAAGGTAAATATAAATCTACTCTCGAACCAAATTTAATAAAACCAGAGTCGCTACCTTGTATTGCAGCATCTCCTTCTTTTGCATAATTTACAATACGTTTCGCTAATGCGCCAGCAACTTGCCGGTATAATACTTGACCATAAGAAGTGTTTTCTACAACTACCGTAGTACGTTCGTTTTCTTCACTAGACTTAGGATGCCAAGCTACTAGAAACTTTCCAGGATGGTATTTGCTAAAGACTACTTTTCCGTTGATAGGATAACGAGTTACATGTACATTTAATGGCGACATAAAAACGCTAACTTGTAATCGCTTTTCATTAAAAAATTCTTTTTCAAAAACTTCTTCAATAACCACCACTTTACCATCTACAGGCGAAACTACGTTATTGTCATTGTTTACGGTATTTCTTTTAGGGTTTCTAAAAAACTGAAGTATTAAATATAAGAATACGCCAACTACAGCAAATAATGCTATTTGAAGCCAATGGATGCCAACAAACGTATCTATTAACAAACAGAAAACAACTACTAGTATAAATGTAATTGTTATGATTTTATAACCTTCTTTATGAAACATAATGTAAAATTCTTAAAAATAAATAAATAAAAGGAGCAGCAAATATAATACTATCAAATCGATCTAGCAATCCGCCATGTCCTGGCATAATTACACCACTATCTTTTACTTTGGCTTGACGCTTAAACTTAGACTCTATTAAATCGCCTAAAGTACCAAATACACTAACTATTATACTTAAAATTAACCAGTACGTAAAAGTTAATGTATGTGTGTATTCTGCAATAAAATAACTAGATATACATGCAAATAGTAGACCTCCAAGAAAACCTTCTACCGTTTTTTTAGGGGATATACTTGGGAAAAGTTTTTGTTTTCCAAAACGCGATCCAACCAAATAAGCAAAAGTGTCATTAACCCAAACTAATATGAAACAACCCAATAATATGTTCGGGTTATATACGGTAAAGTAATTAGCAATAAGTATTAAAAATACAAATGCGCTTGAAATATAGAAGGTAGTAAGAATAAATCTTTTAGAACTAAAAAGAGGAATTGTTTTTTCTGAAAACAAATCTTTAATTAAAAATAAAAGAACAAAAATAGTAATTACTTGTAGTATTTGTGTGGCTTCGTCTAGTCCTACTGAAGAGCTCATTACTAATTGCCAATAGCCAAAAATAAAATAGATGAGAGTAAAAACAATATAAGAGATAAAACCTTTTAACTGAATTAGCTTTTTAAACTCTGCTAAACAAATAAGGCCAAAAACAAAAAATAGAAGTATTAATGCATGTTTATTATACAAAGAAAGGACTAATAATAGTACGTAAATTAATCCTGAAAATGCGCGTATAGCAATGTCTTTCATCTGTTGGTTTTGGGTTTTTTTAAAGGACAGATGCAATGTCTCTACCGTATTGGTTTATTAGTAGTGCATGCATTTCATCTTAAAGATCTTCTAAAAGCAGCAAATATAGGTTTTTTGAACTACTTCCATAGGTTAAGAAGTCTTTTTCATCACAAGATTTAAAGTGCTTAATGGTCGTAATGTTTGTAGGAATTCTTTGTTTGTTTTTCTTTTTAATTCCTTTTAAACCTTCTCCAATGTTTTCTACAATTTGACTTGTGGTAGAAAATACAATAAAGTTGTCTGGTAATTCATTTAACTTCTTTTCTGCAATTTGATTGGAGGAAATAAGTAAGGAACCATCATCTGCAATAAGATTTTCACAGGTGGTAAGCATATATTCTGCTTCCGAAATTTTTTTGGTAACTTTTAAATTAGAATTAGAAAATTTGTCTTTTAAATTTTCATCTAATATAAATGCGCTAGCTTCTTGCCAATCATTCTCACTAATGATTTGATGCATGCAATCAAAAACTTCGTTTAAATTTTCGCAATACAGGAATTTACCGCCATTAGATTTAAAGTTTATAGTAAACTTTTCATCTATTGGTAGCTTTATTTCTGGCATGTATTTGCCACGTTTGTCCGATTGTAATTCTTCCTCTTGTTTATCAGATTTGGAACCAAAAATTTTTCTAAAAAGGCTCATTTAAATTATAGCTGATTATGCTTTAGCTATGGCGTTTTTCAAATATAAAAAATCTTAAACTAACCAATGGGCTAATTTAAGATTTTAAATTAATGTTAACATTTTATTTGGAAAAAATTACTTACCTAAAAGAGGTTCTTTTTCCGTATCAAAAGGTCGTTTTCCTAAAAGCTCTTCTAAATCATCTTTAAAAATAACTTCTCTTTCTATTAGTCTGCTCGCTAATTTATCTAGCACATCTCTTTTAGACTCTAATAATGTTAATGCGCGTTGAAACTGCGTTTCAATAATGTTTTTAATTTCACTATCAATTAACTCTGCTGTTTTTTCGCTATATGGTTTTACAAATCCGCCTTCTCCTGCAGGATCGTAATAGGTTATGTTTCCTACTTTTTCGTTTAATCCATAAATCATAACCATCGCTTTTGCTTTTTTGGTTACGCTTTCTAAATCGCTTAAAGCACCTGTAGATATTTGATTAAAGACTATTTTTTCTGCAGCACGTCCTCCCATAGTTACACATATTTCATCTAGAAATTTTTCTGTTCTAGTAATATATGCTTCTTGTGGTAAGTACCAAGCGGCACCTAAAGATCTTCCTCTAGGTACAATAGTTACTTTTACTAATGGATCTGCATGTTCTAAAAACCAACTTACAGCTGCGTGACCAGCTTCGTGGTATGCAATAGTTTTCTTTTCTTCCACAGAAAAAAGATTACTTCTTCTTTCCAGTCCACCAACAATTCTATCTACAGCATCTAAGAAATCTTGTTTCTCTACTGCTTTTTTGTTTGTTCTGGCAGCTATTAATGCCGCTTCGTTACAAAGGTTAGCAATGTCTGCTCCAGAAAACCCTGGTGTTTGTTTTGCTAAAAAGTCGATATCCAGTCCTTCTACCTTTTTTAGTGGTCTTAAATGCACATCAAAAATGGCACGTCTTTCCGTTAAATTAGGTAAGTCTACAAAAATTTGTCTGTCAAAACGTCCAGCACGCATTAATGCTTTATCTAATATATCTGCTCTATTCGTTGCAGCGATTACAATCACATTGGTATTCGTACCAAAACCATCCATTTCTGTCAGTAATTGGTTTAATGTGTTTTCACGCTCGTCATTACTTCCGGACATTGCGTTTTTACCTCTTGCTCGACCAATGGCATCTATTTCATCGATAAAAATAATTGCAGGTGATTTTTCTTTAGCCTGTTTAAATAAATCTCTAACACGAGAAGCACCAACACCGACAAACATTTCTACAAAGTCAGATCCAGATAGAGAAAAGAAAGGTACTTTCGCTTCTCCAGCTACTGCTTTTGCCAATAAGGTTTTTCCTGTTCCTGGAGGTCCTACTAGTAAAGCTCCTTTTGGTATTTTACCACCAAGGGAAGTGTATTTTTCTGGGCTTTTTAAGAAGTCTACAATTTCTTGAACTTCTTCTTTAGCACCTTCTAAACCGGCAACATCTTTAAAGGATGTTTTTACTTCTGTATTTTCATCAAAAAGCTTTGCTTTAGATTTACCAATATTGAATATTTGTCCACCAGCACCGCCACCAGAACCTCCAGACATGCGTCGCATAATAAATACCCAAACACCAATTAAAAGTACAAATGGTATTAATCCAATAATTAAATCTCCCCAAGCATTAGAAACCGTTTTATTACTTAAAATATCGTATTTACCAATTGCCTTAAGGTCGTTTTCAAAGTTTTGCAAGTCACCAATCTCAAAACTATAGTTTGGTAATTTGGTAGAACTAGGTATAAAACTAGAAGGTTTAGATTTTTTGTGTATTTCTTTGTCTTGCGCTTCTTTTGTTAAATAAACATTTGCTTCGTGTCTATTAATTATTTCCACTTTTGCAACCTCATTATCTTTTGCGTATTCAAAAAATTGTGAAGGAGTAATCGTTTTAGCGTCTTGTAAACCACTTCCGTTTAAAAATTGCATTGCAATAAAAATGGCTATTATGCCACCATAAATCCAATAATAATTAAACTTGGGTTTTTTGCTATTTGTGTTTTTTTCGTTTGCCATATGTATTTCCCACGAAAGTGGTAATCCTGTTTAATAGTTAGATTCTATAACTGTAGTTTTTGCGTCTCCCCAAAGACTTTCAATGTCATAATACTCTCTAATGTGTTTTTGAAATACGTGAACAACAACGTTTACGTAATCCATTAAAACCCATTCCGCATTATCTAAACCTTCAATATGCCAAGGTTTATCTTTTAAATCTTTGCTAACTTTTTTCTGTACAGAATTAACAATAGCACTTACTTGTGTGTTAGAAGTACCCTCACAAACTATAAAATAGTCACAAACTGTATTTTCTATTTCTCGTAAATCTAGAATGTTTATATTTTGTCCTTTTACATCTTCAATTCCAGCTAAAATTCCAGTGATTAGCGCATCTGGATTTGTTTGTTTTTTTGTCATTAATATCAATTAAATTTGTGCAAAGTTATTATTTTTTTAGTTCTTTATAGTGTTAAAAATATATAAGATTTAAAAGCACTAATATAATGCGTATAATCAAACTTAATGCCATCAACTCAACGAATACTTTTTTAAAGGAATTAAGTAGCGAAGAGGCCGTTGTGGATTATACTATTGTGCAGACAGATTATCAAACAAATGGTCGTGGGCAAATGGGAACTTTGTGGACAGCTAATTCAGGAGAAAACCTTATGTTTAGTGTGTTTAAGGATGTTTCGTTTTTAAATTTCGATCAGCATTTTTATATTAGTATAACGGTTTCACTTGCCATTATTAAGACTTTACAAGCACATAAAATTCCTAAATTAAGTATCAAATGGCCTAACGACATTTTGTCAGAAAATAAAAAAATCTGTGGGGTTTTAATTGAAAATAGCATTAAACAAAATCGATTTAAAGATTCTATTATAGGAATTGGTGTAAATGTAAACCAAACTAATTTTGAAACGTTACCCCAAGCTTCGTCCTTACAATTGGTAACAGGAAGGGTTTTTAATGTGGATGAAATCTTATTTGATTTTGTTGAAAACCTGAAGTATTACTTTTCGGTTTTAGAAAATGGAAATTTGGAAACATTGAAAACCACGTATGAAAACTACTTGTTTAGAAAAAAGAAACCTTCTACGTTTAAAGACATAGAAGGTGAAATGTTTTCTGGTATTATACAATCTGTTTCTCAAAACGGAAACCTTCAAGTGCTTTTAGAAGATAATGTTTTAAAAGAATACGATTTAAAAGAAATTAAACTGTTGTACTAAACAGCTTCCGGCATATTAGCAGCCAAAGTCTCAATAAACTTGCTAATTGGTTTTTTTATCATCATTCCCATCATAGCATTAAACTCTCCAGCAAAAGCTAATTGTACTTCGCTTGAGTTTTCTGTAATAGCAATAATATTTGCAGTTAAAGAAAAATCTAATTTTCCACCAGCTGCACCTAAAACAATTTTGTTTGGCGCTTCTGTTTCTTTCTTTTTTAGAACAATTTCTGGCATACCTTTTAAAGCAAAAAGAAATTTGTCTTCACCTAAAACTTCAAATTTGCTAATATTTTCAGGCATTAAACTTTCAAAGTTCTTTACATCGCATAAAAAATCAAAAGTTTCTTGTGCAGATTTTGGAATGGTTGCTTTTGGAGATTGTAAATTCATTGTATGGTGTGTTGTTATTAATTTAGTTGTTTATTGTCTTTACAATATAACAATATTTGTGTTACTTCAAAAAGCATTCCATTCACTAGGATTTGCATTCCAATCCGATAAAGTTTGTAATTGGTCTTCAGTAATATACTTCGTGTCTAAAGCTTGTTCTAATAGGTTTTCGTAATTACTTAAAGTATCTA
>JAGPUY010000331.1 GCA_018067265.1 Oceanihabitans sp.
ACTTCTAGTAAATAATTTGGACCTTTATCTATATTTTTATTTACAAACGTCTTAAGGCCTATTCTGACTTTTTTTAAATCTCTGGTATTGAACACAAAAACTTTTTCATCACTATCTTCATTTAAAAGTGCTTCAATTCTATTAGAACTTATATTAAAATTACAATTTGGTATGTTATACCCTTTCCCTGAACTATCATAAATTTGACCTCTATTAATCCAGTTATGATAAAGATAAGAGGAACCATCCATGTCGCCAGAAGTTACCGTAGTAATCCAGAAACCACTGTTAGTGTTCATGTTATCATTAGCAAAAAGATCACTAATTTTATTTCCTCCTCCACTTCCAATAATAGTACTTGAACTCGTTTGAGCGAATAAAACACTCGTGCAAAATAAAAGCGACAAACCTAATAATTTTTTCATAATGTGCATATTTTAGCTTAAATGTAACCAATATTATGATACTTTCCCTAAAAAAACTAAAGAAAAATCACACATGCATTATAAAACGGATCTCATTTACTTACCAGGCTATACATTTTTAAGTATGCGAAGTAAACATAACTAAAGCATTACAAAATTAAAAAATACTACACCTATATTAACGATTGCTTTACTAGGAAAAACACATTAAGGGGACAATTGAATATTTATTTATTCGAAATACTAGAAATGTAGGTTCTAAAAAAAACATAAAAAAAGGGTAAACTAAAATAGTTTACCCTTTTCCTATACATGTGTATTACATAAATTTACAACGCATTGTAATGATCAAATATTTTAAAAAGATCTGCATCCTCTGAAAGAGATAATTTATTCTCTTTTAGGAAAGTTTTCATTTCTCCTTTTTTATTAGCCATTACCTTTAACACCGAAGATTTTTTCATTTTAACAAGCTCAATATTACCGTCTTTTTCCACATAATAACTAGATTCAATATCCACTTTATTATTTCCCATAGGTACTTGAGTCATAGGATTAACTCTAGCTACAATAATACTCGAATTATACGCTTTATATAAAGATACTTTCTCTCCCATTTGAATTACCTCTAATAAGTACGTTGCTCCTTTATCAATTGCCCTTGTAACAAATGTTTTTGGACCAATTTTCACTTTAGTCACATCTCTAGTATTAAATGCGAAAACTTTTCCTTTCGTATCATTATCTAAAAGTGCCTCAAAACGATTAAATTTTACATTGAAATTACAATTTGGAATATTATACCCCTTACCGCTTGAAACATATACTTGTGCTCTATTTACCCACTTATCATACAGATAATATGTACCATCCAAATTATTTGAAGTTGTAGAGTTAATCCAAAACCCACTTCTACTATTAATATTTTGAAGATCACTACTGTTGTTACCTCCTCCATCAGGAAGAATTTCTGAACTAGTTTGCGCAAAAGCGAACGTCGCACTTGCTAGAAATACCAATAAAAATATTTTTTTCATAATTTGTTTTTTGTGTACGTAAATCTATAAAAAAAAAGGCAAACTTAAATAAGTTTGCCTTTTATAGATTGTTAAAGAAATGTTATTTTATTCTTCTTCGTTTGTAGCTTTAGTATCTACAACCGGTGCAACATCTTTATTTCCACCTCTTCTACTTCTACGCGTAGTTTTCTTAGCTTTTTTATCTGCATTGTAAATTTCATTGTAATCTACAAGTTCAATCATTGCCATATCAGCGTTATCACCAAGTCTGTTTCCAAGTTTGATAATACGTGTATAACCACCTGGACGATCTCCAATTTTAGTAGCAACTTCTCTAAATAGTTCCGTTACTGCTTCTTTTTGTCTTAATCTAGACATAACAATACGTCTGTTGTGCGTAGTGTCGGCCTTAGATTTTGTGATCAATGGTTCCACAAATCCTTTTAAAGCTTTAGCTTTTGCTACTGTTGTGTTAATACGTTTGTGCTCTATTAAAGAACAAGCCATATTAGCTAACATTGCTTTTCTGTGGGCCGTTTGCCTACCTAAGTGATTTACTTTTTTTCCGTGTCTCATGACATTTTTGTTTTAGCTTCATCTTGCTCTAACTCACTATTGAGGAGCAAAATATGAAGTAATTAATCTTTATCTAATTTATATTTTGAAAGGTCCATTCCAAAGTTTAAACCTTTAACATTTACAAGCTCTTCAAGCTCTGTTAATGATTTTTTACCAAAGTTACGGAACTTCATTAAGTCGTTTTTATTAAAAGAAACTAAGTCTCCTAAAGTATCCACTTCTGCAGCCTTTAAACAATTAAGAGCACGTACAGATAAATCCATATCTACTAATTTTGTTTTAAGCAGTTGTCTCATATGAAGTGATTCTTCATCATAAGTTTCTGTTTGTGCAATTTCATCCGCTTCTAAAGTGATACGCTCATCAGAGAATAACATGAAGTGGTGAATTAAAGTTTTAGCACCTTCGGTTAAAGCATCTTGAGGCGTAATAGAACCATCTGTAATGATTTCGAAAACTAATTTTTCGTAATCTGTTTTCTGTTCTACACGAAAATTCTCAATGCTATACTTAACATTTTTAATTGGTGTATAAATGGAATCTGTAAAGATAGTACCTATTGGTGCAGATGATTTTTTATTTTCTTCTGCAGGAACATAACCTCTTCCTTTTTCAATTGTAATTTCCATGTTAATATTCACTTTAGGATCTAAATTACAGATTACTAATTCTGAATTTAATACTTGGAATCCTGAAATAAATTTTTGAAAATCACCAGCTGTAATTTGTTCTTGACCAGAAATAGAAAGAGAAACAGACTCGTTATCTACATCTTCTATTTGACGCTTAAAACGCATTTGTTTTAAGTTCAATATCATTTCTGTTACGTCTTCCACTACACCTGCAATGGTAGAGAATTCATGATCTACACCTTCCATTCTCACGGATGTGATTGCGAATCCTTCTAAAGAAGAAAGTAAAACTCTTCTTAACGCATTTCCAACTGTTAATCCATAACCTGGTTCTAGTGGTCTGAATTCGAATTTACCTTCGAAATCAGTAGAATCTATCATGATTACTTTATCAGGCTTTTGAAAATTAAATACTGCCATATTGTTCTTCGTTTTAATTGTTATTTAGTTGCGCGATTTATAAGTTTGAAGAACACAAATAAATCCTTTGGCTAAATACCAATATGATTAATTATTATTTAGAATACAATTCAACGATAAACTGCTCGTTTATGTTTTCTGGAATTTGAAGTCTAGCAGGTACAGAAACGTAAGTTCCTTGCTTCGTATCATTATTCCATGTAATCCATTCGTATACATTACTTGAATTTGATAAAGATCTATCAATAGTTTCAAGTGATTTCGATTTCTCTCTTACTGCAACAACATCTCCAGCTTTTAAAGAATATGAAGGAATATTTACTAATCCTCCATTTACAGTAATATGTCTGTGAGATACTAATTGTCTTGCTCCACTTCTAGAAGGAGAAATCCCCATTCTATATACTACGTTGTCTAATCTAGACTCGCAAAGTTGTAATAAAACTTCACCTGTAATACCTTGTGCAGCAGTTGCTTTTTTGAATAATCCTCTAAATTGACGCTCTAAAATACCATAGGTATATTTAGCTTTTTGTTTTTCCATTAACTGGATTGCGTATTCCGATTTTTTACCTCGACGTCTTGCGTTTCCGTGTTGTCCTGGAGGGTAATTTCTTTTTTCAAAAGATTTATCTTCTCCAAATATAGCTTCGCCAAATTTACGTGCTATTTTAGTTTTAGGACCAGTATATCTTGCCATTTCAAATTGTTTTTTTAAGAGTGTTTGTGAATTAAGGTCTTAATCTTATCCTTCGACAAACGTGGATCTCTTGTTGATACTTGTTTATTATTATTTTTCAGTTTGCAAATTTACGCATAAAAAATTTAATAGCAACTATATAATTACAGTTGCTATTAAATTTAAAATATATAAATTATACTCTTCTACGTTTTGGAGGACGACATCCATTATGAGGTAATGGAGTAACATCAATAATTTCTGTTACTTCTATTCCTAAATTGTGGATAGAACGAATAGCAGATTCCCTACCATTTCCAGGTCCTTTAACGTAAGCTTTCACTTTCTTTAATCCTGCTTCTTTTGCTACACCTGCAGCATCTTCTGCCGCTAATTGTGCCGCATAAGGAGTATTCTTTTTAGAACCTCTAAATCCCATTTTACCAGCAGAAGACCATGAAATCACGTCTCCTTTTTTGTTGGTAAGTGAAATAATAATGTTATTAAAAGAAGCTGTAATGTGCACTTCTCCAACAGCATCTACTATAACTTTACGTTTTTTAGTACTTGACTTTGCCATATTATATTTAGCTTTTAGTAATAGTTCATAGTCGCTAGAATCCTAAACCTTAAATTTCGAACAGATTCTTTCCAACGTCTAAAGACTAAAGACTATGTTATTATTTCGTTGCTTTCTTCTTGTTAGCAACAGTTTTTCTTCTACCTTTTCTAGTTCTAGAGTTGTTTTTCGTACGTTGTCCTCTTAATGGAAGACCAGATCTATGACGAATACCTCTGTAACATCCAATATCCATTAATCGCTTAATGTTTAATTGTGTTTCAGAACGTAATTCACCTTCAATTGTAAACGTACCAACAGCATCACGAATGGCTGCTATTTGGTCATCGTCCCAATCTTGAACTTTAATACTTTCATCAACTTTAGCTTCTGCTAAAATTTCTTTTGATCTGCTTCTACCTACTCCGTAGATATAAGTTAGAGAGATTACTCCTCTTTTCTGTTTTGGTATGTCTACACCTGCAGCATCTTCTGCCGCTAATTGTGCCGCATAAGGAGTATTCTTTTTAGAACCTCTAAATCCCATTTTACC
>JAGPUY010000220.1 GCA_018067265.1 Oceanihabitans sp.
TATTTACAGACAAGATAAACCATTAGGAACCGGACACGCAATTATGTGCGCAGCTCCATCCCTTTCTGGGCCAGCAGTAATAGCGTATGCCGATACTTTAATTCGTGCAGATTTTAATTTAGATCCAGAGGCAGATGCTGTCATTTGGACTAAAAAAGTGGCGAATCCAGAAGCCTATGGTGTTGTAAAATTAAATGCAGAAAATAACATTACAGAACTGGTAGAAAAACCAGAAACCTTTGTTAGTAATCAGGCCGTAATTGGTATTTATTACTTTAAAGATGTCGCGGTTTTAAAAGGAAAACTACAAGAGATTTTAGATGAAAACATTATGAATGGAGGTGAATACCAAATTAACGATGGTATTTTACGTATGATGGCAGAAGGGAAAGTCTTTAAAACAGGAACCGTCGATGAATGGATGGATTGCGGAAACAAAGCCGTTACCATTGAAACAAATACTAGAATGTTAGGCTTTTTAAAAGCAGATAACGAAGAACAATTAATTGCAGATTCTGTAACTTTAGAGAACGCTACAATTATCGAACCTTGTTATATTGGCGAAAACGTAAAGCTTATTAATGCTACTATCGGGCCATACGTATCTATAGGTAATAACTGTATCGTAGAAAACGCAAGCGTTAAAAATAGTCTAATACAAAGCCATACAAGTATAAAAAACGCTAATTTAGACGAAGCTATGATTGGTAATCACGTGAAGTATAATGGCGAGTATACTAAAATTAGTATTGGTGACTATTCTATATTGGAATAGTTACCTTCCTGCGCAAGTATGAATCTCATGAATGTATCTAAATTAGGATTAGAATAACTATTGTTAAATAATGAAGAACAATGTCATGCTGAGCTTGTCGAAGCATCTTTACTTATGAAAAAACAACTTTACATATTACTTTTTATCTTCGGAATACTTCTGTTTCCACAGGCAAACTATGCACAAGTTGATTTTAATAAAAAACCAGACGATGATTTAGGAGATAATGAAGATGCCTACCAAGAACTCTTCTTTGAAGCATTAAAACAAAAAGGAATAGAAAATTACGATCGTGCTATTGAAGCATTATTAAAATGCGAAAAGTTAGACGATTCCGACGCTGCTTTATATTTTGAATTAGGAAAAAATTATAACCAGCTTAAAAACTTTGGAGAAGCAGAAGATGCATTGCAAAGAGCTATAAAAAAACAACCAGATAACGAATGGTATTTAGACGAGCTTTATGATATTTATGCAAAACAAAATAACTTAGACAAAGCAATTAAAACCGTAAAACAACTGGTAAAATATCATCCCGATTATAAAGAAGATTTAGCAACATTGTATGTGAAAACTAAAAAATATGATGATGCGCTTAAGGTGTTAGATGAAATGGATGCAGAACTTGGTGTTTCCGACACAAGAGATCGTGTAAGAAATAGAATCTATAATGCTACCGGAAATAAAAAAGAACAGATTGAAAACCTAGAAGAACGCGTCGAAGAAAACCCAGACCAAGAAAATAATTATCTTTCTCTAATCTTCAGATATAGCGAAAATAACGAAAAGGAAAAGGCTTTTGAAACAGCTAAAAAACTTCTAGAAAGCCATCCTAATTCGCAAATGGTACATTTAGCTTTGTATAAATTTTATTTAGATGAAAATAGTGCGGATAAGGCTGTTGCATCGATGCAAATTGTACTCAACTCTAACCTAATTAAACCAGAAGCAAAAATGATGGTGCTACAAGATTTTGTAAAATTTGTTGGTAAAAACCCAGAATACGAAAGCCAACTAGTTGAAATTACTTCGCAAATCACAGAAACCGAAAAAGGGAAATCGAATATAGAAGTAGCGCAATACTTTTTAACGAAAGGCGATAAAGTAAAAGCAGTGAGCTATTATGAAAAAGCACTTGAAAAAGAGCCAGAAAATTTTGGGGTACTTCGCAATGTTTTGTTATTATATATCGATGTAGAAAACTATACCGAAGCGGTAACGATGAGTAATGAGGCTTTAGATAAATACCCTTCACAACCTATATTTTATCTGGTAAATGGCGTGGCTCAAAATAAATTAAACCATCCTGAAAAAGCAATACGTGTTTTAGAAACCGGTTTAGATTATGTAATAGACGATACTAGAATGGAAGGTGATTTTTACAAGCAAATAAGCATTTCGTACACCCAATTAAACAATACCGACAAAGCAAAGACGTTTAGTGATAAAGCAAAACAATTAGAATCTACAAATTAGATGCATACAAAACGCGTTATATACACACTTTCCTTTTTTGTTTTCTTGTTTTTTGGTTGTAAATCAGCTAAAACAGTAACTACAGGAAATAGTAATTTAAATCTTACAGCAAAACAGCTTATCAAAGAGAATAATAAAAAAACACCAGATTTTAAAACACTTGTAGCTAGAGTAAAAATAGATTATACCGAAGGTTCTAGTTCTAAAAGTACAACCGTAAGTTTTAGAATGGAAAAAAATAAAGTGATTTGGATGAGCAAATTAGGTTTTATCAAAGCGCTAATTACTCCAGAACGTGTAAGCTTTTATAATAAATTAGATAACACCTATTTTGATGGGGATTATCAATATTTAAGCGATTTACTCGGAACCGATTTGGATTTCAATAAAGTGCAAAACATGCTTTTAGGAGAAGCTTTATATGATTTAAAGGATGGTGCTTTTGAAGTGTATACCCAAGAAAATCAATATGTTTTAAAACCTAAAAAACAACCGGAAGCTTTTGAGTTGTTTTACCTTTTAGATGCTTCCCATTTTAAAATTAATTCCCAACAATTAGCGCAAGCAAAAGAAAAACGAATGCTTCAAATAGATTATACTAGTTATCAAGAAGTAGACAAACAAACTTTTCCACAACAGATAGAAATTAATGCCGTGGAAGCTTTTCAGGAAACCAAGTTGCATTTAGAGTTTAAGTCTATAACTTTAAATGAAAAACTAAGCTTTCCGTTTAATATTCCTTCTGGTTTTGATGAAATTATACTTAAATAATGCAGCGTAAACTTACATACAAAATAGCCTTTTTAGTAGCCTTATTTTTCTACACTTCGCTGTCGTTTTCACAAAGTAAAAAACAACAAGAATTAGAAGTACGAAGACAAGAATTGCGTAGAGAAATTCAGCAAATTAATAGTTTGCTTTCTAAAAACAAATCGCAACAAAAATCACAGTTAACGGTCATTGAAGATTTAAATTATAAAGTTAGCGTACGTAGAAATTTAATTAAAGTTACCAACCAACAAGCTAATTTACTTACTAGAGAAATTAACGATAACCAGAATAAAATCTCCGAATTAAGAGAAGAATTAGCAACCTTAAAAGACAATTATTCTAAAATGATTGTTACTTCTTACAAGAGTAAAAGTGAGCAAAGTCGTGTGATGTTTTTATTGTCTTCCAGTGATTTTCAGCAAGCATATAAACGGGTAAAATACATTAATCAATATGCAGAATACCAAAAGGAGCAAGGGGAAGCTATAAAAGAAAAAACGATCGAATTACAAGTGACTAATAAAGCGTTATTAAAGCAAAAAGCAGATAAAAAGCTGTTAATTAATGAAAATAAAATAGCGCAAGTTGAATTAGAAAAAGAGCTAAAACAACACGAGACATTAATGGCTTCCATTAATAAAGATGTCAGTAAATATGCTTCGCAAATTAAAAACCGCCAAGCAGAAGCAAACCGAATAGATAGAGAAATAGAGCGAATAATTAAAGAAGCTATTGCAAGCTCTAATGCAAAATCAGGAACGAAATCTACTGGAAAGTCCACCGCGTACGCAATGACACCAGAAGACAAAGTACTAGCCAATAGCTTTATTACTAGCAAAGGTAAATTGCCTTGGCCTGTAGAAAAGGGCGTTGTAAAACTGCGCTATGGAAGACAACCAAGTCCGATTGTAAAAACCATTATGATACAAAGTAACGGTGTTAGAATAGCCACCGAAAAGGACGCGAAAGTACGTGCCGTTTTTAACGGAGAAGTATATCGAATTATAGCGTCTAAAAACGGAAATCCTTCCGTTTTAATTCGACATGGTAATTACTTTACAGCATATTCTAATCTGGGAAAAATCTACGTTAAGAAAGGGGATAAGGTAATTACCAAACAAGAAATTGGGGAAGTTTTTACAAATCCTTCTAACGGACAAACCATGTTAAGTTTTAGTGTTTTTAATAACTCTAAAACAGAGAACCCTGCTTCTTGGATTTTTAAAATGTAAAATTCCTGCGAAGGCAGGAATCTC
>JAGPUY010000223.1 GCA_018067265.1 Oceanihabitans sp.
GCCCTGTAATGGTAATTGCTGGAGCTGGCTCGGGAAAAACTCGTGTACTTACTTATCGTATTGCTTATCTTTTGCAAAAAGGGATCGATCCTTTTAATATTTTGGCATTAACCTTTACGAATAAGGCCGCTAAAGAAATGAAAGAACGTATTTCTAGTATTGTTGGTAATGAAGCCAAGAATTTATGGATGGGAACGTTTCACTCTGTATTTGCTAAAATCCTTCGTTTTGAAGGACACCATTTAGGGTTTCCTAGTAATTTTACTATTTATGACGCACAAGATTCACAGCGTCTTTTAGGTTCTATTATAAAAGAAATGGGACTAGAAAAAGATATCTATAAAACCAAACAAGTTTTTAGTAGAATATCTTCCTATAAAAATAACTTAATCACCGTTAAAGCATATTTTAAGAACCCAGAATTAATGGAAGCCGATGTCATGACACGACGACCAAAAATGGGAGAGATTTACAAAGAATACGTAGATCGTTGCTTTAAAGCGGGTTGTATGGATTTTGATGATTTGTTATTACGGACCAATGAACTACTAACTCGTTTTCCTAATGTTTTAGCGCAATACCAAAATAAATTCCGTTACATATTAGTGGATGAGTATCAAGATACAAACCATAGTCAATACCTTATTGTTCGTGCATTAGCAGATCGTTTTCAAAATATATGTGTGGTAGGTGATGATGCGCAAAGTATTTATGCGTTCCGTGGCGCAAACATTAATAATATTTTGAATTTTCAGAAGGATTATGACGATGTGAAACTTTTTAGATTAGAGCAAAACTATCGTTCTACAAAAAATATTGTTGGTGCTGCCAATTCTGTTATTGAGCATAATAAGACCAAAATTGATAAGATAGTTTGGACCGCAAATGACGAAGGAGCAAAGGTGAAAGTGAATCGCTCTTTAACCGATGGAGATGAAGGACGTTTTGTAGCAGGTACCATTTGGGATGAAAAAATGAACAATCAATTGCATAATAGCGATTTTGCCGTTCTATATCGTACCAACGCCCAATCTCGTTCTATTGAAGATGCTTTGCGAAAGCGCGATATTCCGTATCGTATTTATGGAGGATTATCTTTCTACCAACGTAAAGAAATAAAAGATGTAACCGCATATTTACGTTTAATTCTTAATCCATCGGATGAGGAAGCACTAAAACGTGTTATTAATTATCCAGGAAGAGGAATAGGGCAAACCACTATTGATAGGTTAGTGGTCGCTGCTAATGGTTACGGAAAAACAATTTTTGAGGTTTTACAAAACATTGATAAAGTCGAGATTAATATAAATGGTGGTACAAAAAATAAGTTACGTGATTTTGTGACTTTAATTGAAAGCTATCAAGTAATGAATCAAACGGCAAATGCATTTGATTTAGCCGAACACGTTACTAAAAGTAGTGGATTAATTCGCGAATTTAATAAAGACGGAACACCAGAAGGGATTTTGCGCTTAGATAACGTGCAAGAACTTTTAAATGGTATCAAAGATTTTGTGGAAGGACAAATGGAGCTGGCAGATGCTGGAGATTCATTAGCAGAATTCCTAGAAGATGTTGCTCTAGCTACCGATTTAGATGCCGATAAAGGCGATGCAGATCACGTGGCATTAATGACTATTCACTTAGCAAAAGGACTAGAGTTTAATCATGTCTTTATTGTTGGTTTAGAAGAAGATTTATTTCCTAGTGCTATGAGTATGAATACACGTAGCGAACTAGAAGAAGAACGTCGTTTGTTTTATGTTGCACTTACTAGAGCCGAAAAACAAGCCTATTTAACCTATGCTTTATCGCGTTATAGATGGGGGAAATTGGTAGATTCAGAACCTAGTCGTTTTATTGATGAAATAGACGAAACCTTTGTAGAAAATACCACGCCTAAAGAAGAAAGACGCTTTAACCCAATGTTGGATTCTGATATTTTTGGAGATACACCACCAAATAAAATTAGATTTAAAAAACCGAAAGAACTTACTTTTAAGAAAAAGGGAACAACTAAAAAAGAACCAGATAACTTTAAAATAGCCACACCAAAGAATTTAAAACGGGTATCAAAAACCACAGAAAGTGCAACCGAAAACACAAACTTGTTTGACGGTGAACTTAGAGTTGGCAGCGTGGTAAAACACATGCGTTTTGGTAAAGGAGAAGTTTTAAAAATTGAAGGTGTTGGTGGCGATATGAAAGCAGAAATTAAGTTTTTAACTGGTGGCGTTAAGAAATTATTGCTTCGTTTTGCTAAGTTGCAGGTGATAGGATAGTTTTCTTTAGCCTTTAGCCTTTAGTCTTCAGTGTCTAAATGCGCTTCAATAAAAGTGTGTAGTTTGATCGTGGTATCTAGTAAGTTTAAGCCAACCCAGCCGTGACCTTCATTTTGATATAGAGTAAAATCATGGATAACACCAAGGTTTTCCAATTTATCACGCATTGCTGTTCCTTGTGTTGTAGGTACTAACGGATCTTGTCCGCCATAAAATAAAATAGTTGGTGGCGCACTTGCGGTGACTTGATGGTACGGACTAACCTCTTCTAAAAGTGCAGTGGTTGCATGTACATCAAAGACATTTAGTATCGCCTGTAATTCGGGATCTGTGCTGTTTAGGTATGCAGGATCTGTGAAATTTGTAGGACCCACAATACTACAAAGCATTTTTGTTTGGTTAAAGCTATCAAAAGCATAGCTCCAAAGCATCGATAAATGCGCACCAGCACTTACTCCAAGAAAGCCTAAGTCATCGGAAATAACATATTCATTTTGCTTGTTCTTTAGGTGGTTTACAACCGACGTAATATCATTGATTTGCATCGGGTATGCTTCGGAAGTATTTTCTGCCAATCTGTAATTCATGTTTACAATAGCAATATCAGATACGTTTTCTAACATATAATCCCTAAAACCATTCATGTCTACTTTGTCTCCAGAAGTCCAACCACCACCATGTATTAGTATCATGATTTTAGTATCTTCTGTACGGTTAGCAGGAAGGTATAGATCGAAAACTTGGTCGCTATCGGTACCATAAGAAATGTTGAGTTCCTCATGAAATTCTAAAGGGTTCGTACTCGTTATATCTTCACTATTATCGGTATCATCACACGAAAACATACCAATTAGAAGAAGTAATAATAATAAATGCCTGAAGATATTTCGCATAATGAATTAATTAACTACTTTGTAAACGCTTTTTAAAGATAGTTATTATGGCGCAGTTTATAAAAATATACGAAGAAAATCCTAATAGTAAGATGATTAGGAAGGTAGTGGACGTGTTAAAAAAAGGAGGATTAATTATCTATCCTACAGATACGGTTTATGGTTTAGGCTGTGATATCACTAATACTAAAGCTTTAGAGCGAATTGCAAGAATTAAAGGCGTGAAGCTAGAAAAAGCAAACTTCTCTTTTATTTGTCATGATTTAAGTAATTTAAGCGATTACGTAAAGCAAATAGATTCTTCGACCTTTAAAATATTAAAACGGGCGCTTCCTGGGCCTTATACCTTTATTCTTCCCGGAGCAAAAAGTTTACCTGTTGTTTTTAAAAAGAAAAAAACAGTAGGTATTCGTGTGCCAAATAATAATATAGCACTCGAAATTGTTAAAGAATTGGGTAACCCAATTGTTTCTACTTCTATTCGTGATGACGATGCTATTTTAGAATATACTACAGATCCGGAATTAATTTTAGAGAAATGGGGTAGCCTCGTCGATTTGGTTATTGATGGTGGTTACGGAGACAATGAAGCATCTACTATTATCGATTTCTCGGAAGGAGATCCAATAATTGTAAGAGAAGGAAAAGGAAGCTTAGATATTTTTTAATTAGAAACTAAATGTCATTGCGAGGAGTGAGCGACGTGGCAATCTTTTAAATGGAAGTTAATATTTATGTTCTCAAATAGATTCTGAATCCAGTTCAGAATGACAAAACCCCGTTTAGAAAGACAAAATTCAGTTTAGAAAGAGAAATATTCATGTATTTGCGTTAAGGATGGAAAGGTTTGTTTGAGCTCATCTTCGATAGCGAGCCTAGAAAGCCTGACCTTTAGGTAACGCCATAAAAAAAGCCCAACCTTTCGGTGGAGCTTTTAAAATTTTTCTTTTCTAAAAATTAGTTTTCTTCAGAAAGTGCTTTCATTTCCGTTTCAATCATTTCATAAAACTGATCGATTTTTGGAAGAATGTATATTTTAGTTCTTCTGTTAATTGCTCTGTTTTCTGCGGTATCATTAGACACTAAAGGTAAATGATCTCCACGACCTGCAGCAATTAATTGTTCTGGTTTTACACCTAATTCTTGTAATGCTCTAACAATAGCAGTACTACGTTTTACACTTAAATCCCAGTTGTCTAATAAAACACCACCTTTGTTGTAAGGTACACTGTCTGTATGACCTTCTACCATTGCCTCAAAGTCCGGTTTGTTGTTAATTACTGTTGCAACTTTACCTAAGATTTCATTCGCTCTAGAAGAAATGTTATAACTTCCTGTTTTAAACAATAACTTGTCAGATAAAGAGATAAAAACAACGCTTTTTTCTACATTAATTTCAATGTCTTCATCATTTAAACCAACTACTTTCTTTAAACTGGTAACTAAAGCTAGTGTTACACTATCTTTTTTAGTTAAAGCATCTTGTAATCTAGAAATTTTAAGATCTTTTTCTTTTAAACTTTCTAAAGATTTTTCAAGATTGGAAGCACCTTTAGTCGTTAATACAGTCATACCTTGTGTAGTTTGTATTAATTCTTTATTGGTGTCTTTTAAATTTGCTAATTGCTCTTGTAATGCAATTGCACGAGCGCTCACAGCAGATTTGTCTTCTAAACAGGAGTTCAGTTTGACCGTTGCTGTATTTAATAAATCTTGTGTGGTTTTTTGTTTGGCTTCCATAGCAGCAAATTCCTTTTTAGAAACGCATGAACTCAAAAGCAAAAGTGCTGTTGCACTTAGTAATACAATTTTTTTCATAATAAATGAATGGATTAAATAATGTTAATTTAACAGGACAAAATTATACAAAAGAATGATACAATATTCCATCGTTAACAAAAACTTTAACATTTTTATAAACAATTAAAAAGTCTTGTTACCTTTTATAAAATAAGAAAAAACGATGGATTTTGTCTGGTAATAATCCTTTTTCTTCGGAAGTGTTTTTCGTTCTTTTAATAATCTTGGTAATGCGGTGTAATAACTAAAATGTGCTTTAAATATTGCACCGATGTGGGCTATTTTAAATTGAAGCAAAAATTTCATTGCTGCTACACCATCTAAAACTAATCTGGTGAAGATTAAAAAGAATAGAAAACCGGAAGCATTTTTGGTTAAAGTGAATAAGCTATTTCTAAAATTTAGATAGGTTTTTTTAGGATTGCTACTCTGTAAAGTTGCTCCGCCTACATGATAAACAATAGAAGCGCTAATATATTTGGTTTGGTAGTTTAGGTTAAAAGCTCGCCAGCATAAGTCTATTTCTTCCATGTGTGCAAAAAAGCTTTCATCAAAACCATGTAGGGTTTTAAAGGTTTCTTTTTTTATGAAAAAACAAGCACCAGAAGCCCAGAAAATAGTTGTGTCTTGGTATTGGTTTTCGTCTTTTTCAATGGTATCAAAAATTCGTCCTCTGCAATACGGATAACCATATTTATCTATAAACCCGCCAGCAGCTCCTGCATATTCAAAATGACTCTTGTTTTTGTAATCTAATATCTTTGGTTGAATAATAGCTGTTTCTGCATTGGTTTGAAATTCGGATAGAATAGGAGTAAGCCAGTTTTTGCTTACTTCAATATCGCTATTTAAAAGGCAGAATATTTCTTCTTCTACATGTTGCAAAGCATCGTTATAGCCTTGTGCATAGCCTCCGTTTTCGGTATTCTGTATGATTTTAATTTCCGGATAATTGGTCTTTACAAAAGCTATAGAGTTATCGGTAGACGCATTGTCTGCCACATAAATAGTTGCTTCTTTAGAGTATGCAACTACGGAAGGTAAGAACTTTTCGAGAAGCTCTTTTCCATTCCAGTTTAATATGACGACAGCTATTTTCAAACGTTATTTTGGTTTTTAATATATAGTGCAAAGTTAAGCAACCAAAACAAAATAGAAGCTTCTAAAAGTCTTTGTTGTAAACCAATAAATTCACCTGTAGGATTACTCGAAATTAGAAAGCTAAATAGAAAAGCCGATATGCCACAAAGGATAGAAAGTAAGGTAATGTTTTTTCCGTGTTTGGCCTTTTTCAAACCAAGTCCTATTATAATCAAACAGATTGGTGTAATTAAATAGGTCAAAGCACCAATGATATTATGAATGATTTGAGAGATGCTCGGATTAATGAATTCTTTATTACAACCAGCATCACAAGGGAAAACACCTACTATAATAGTGGCAATTCCGTAGCATAAAGCAAATCCTAATAGTCCCAGTTTTATCCAATTAGATTTTGAGAAAAACCGCATTGCCGAAATAGCGAATATGCTAGTAAAAATACCACTGGGTATATATCCTAGAACTCTAATATATAGTCCGTATTGCGTATCAATAGCGTAACTTTCGCTTATAAATTGTTGTATATGGTTGTAGTCAGGAATTAAGAATCCTCCTAAAATGGATGGAACAATAAAAAATATAGCGCCAAGTATGGCAAACCAAAAAGTAGTAGTTCTATTCATTTTTTACATAATCTGGGATATCTTTCAAAAACTGATAGCGTTCTGCTTCAAAGTCCATTTCGCAATGATAATGATTAATTCCGTTAGTAACCATTAAATAGGTGGCATTTAAAGCTAAATTATAGCGTGCAATTTGGTCAAAAGTAGTTTGGTCGATTTTTATTTTTGCCGATTTACACTCTACAATTAAATGAATACTTCCATCTGGATTAAACACTACAATATCGTACCGTTTACGTAAGTTGTTTACTTTTAATTCTTTCTCTACATTAATTAGAGATTTTGGGAACCCTTTTTCTTGCATTAAATATTGAACGCAATGTTGCCTCACCCATTCTTCTGGTTGTAAAACCACAAATTTTTTGCGTATTTCATCATAAATAAGCGTTTTATTTTCGCTATTTTTGAAACGAAACGAAAACTTTGAAAAGTTTAACTCTTGCATTAGATGTATTCAGTTTTTATCAAAGTTAATTTTCATAAAACAAATAGCAAATTTCAAGTCCTTTATTTTTGGATTTTGAAGTTTTAAGAATTGGAATCATATTTATTTTGGACGAAGTTAAACAACTAATATTAGACATAAAGAAAGGCAATTTGAAACCCATTTATTTTTTAATGGGAGAAGAGGCCTATTATATAGATAGTGTTTCCGATTATATTGAAGCAAATGTTTTAGCCGAAGAAGAAAAAGGTTTTAATCAAATGGTGCTTTATGGTCGCGATGTAACGATAGATGATATTGTTGGAAATGCGAAACGGTATCCAATGATGGCAGAACGACAAGTCGTAATTGTTAAAGAAGCACAGGATTTATCTCGATCTATTGAAAAACTGGCTGCTTATGCTGCAAATCCGCAACCAACCACCGTTTTAGTATTTAATTATAAGTACAAAAAGCTGGATAAACGTAAGGCTTTATACAAAGCATTAAAGAAAGTCGGTGTTGTTTTTGAAAGTAAAAAACTATATGAAAATCAAGTAGCAGATTGGATTCGTCGTGTGCTTTCCGGACAGAATTATACGATTTCACCAAAGGCATCGCAAATGCTTGTGGAGTTTTTAGGAACCGATTTAAGTAAAATTAGCAATGAGTTAGATAAACTTAAAATTGTTTTACCAGCAGGAACACAAATTACTCCAGAACATATTGAAGAGAATATTGGTATTAGTAAAGATTACAATAACTTCGAGTTGCGAAAGGCTGTAGGGGAACGTAATATATTAAACGCACATAAGATTGCATATTATTTTGCCGATAACCCAAAGGATAACCCTATGGTAGTAACGGTTTCCTTGCTTTTTAATTTCTTCTCACAGCTATTGCATTTACATGGTTTAAGTGATAAGAATCCTAGAAATGTAGCTTCTGCTTTAAAAGTGAATCCTTATTTTGTGAACGAATATATTACGGCTGCTAGAAATTATCCCATGCGAAAAGTAAGTGAGGTTATTGGAACTTTACGTGAGTTTGATGTGAAAAGCAAAGGTGTTGGTAGTAATTCTGTTTCTCAAGGTGATTTGCTAAAAGAATTGTTGGTTCGAATAATGAATTAATTAAAATAGATTTTCGCTTTCGCGGAAAGTAAGCATGAAAAAACTCTTCGTATTCCTTTTTTGTATTTCCCTTTTTTCCTGTAAAGAAAAAACAACCCTTCCAGATCCTTTACAAGCAGGCTGGGAAGGAGAAAGCGTTTGCGAAATTATACATGAAGACAAAGAAGTACGTGTTTTAAAATGTACGTTTGCTCCAGGAGTTGGTCATGAAAAACATGAACATCAACCACATTTTGGCTATACTTTA
>JAGPUY010000225.1 GCA_018067265.1 Oceanihabitans sp.
TGAAGCAAGAATTTCTGTTTTAAATACACTTGCAGAAAATTCTACAAAAAGCTCTACCATAGACAACTTAAACGAAGACCTAGAATCACCTTTTGAGGAGGAAGTTTATGAAGCTCTAACCGAACATTTTGACGAAGAAAATATAATTCCTCAACTTCAATTTGCAGGATTTAGAATTGATATGGTCTACGACACTAAACATATAGGACTTCCCAAGATCGCAATAGAATGTGATGGAGCTTCTTATCATTCTAGTCAAGAAGCATATTTGCACGATATTCACAGACAAAAGATTCTTGAAGGACACGGTTTTGTATTTCATAGAATATGGAGCACAAATTGGTGGAGAAACCCACAAAAGGAAACAAAGAAACTAGTTGAATTTATAAGAAGTATTGAAAACAGTAGTCCATCAATTTTTGAAGATAAATCAAAAACAGGATTAGCGTTTACAGATAACATCACAATAGTCGAAAATGAACTTTCTAAAATTTCTCAACATCTTAAAAAGGATTTAAAACAAACGATACAAGCTGTAAGTAAAAAAGAGGAAATTCAAACATCTTTATTTAAAGAAACCATTACCGTTAATAGTAAAGTAAATTATTTAAATATTAACAAAGATTTGAAAGTTCATTTAGTTGACCAAATTGTGTCTAAAGTTGAAAAATCGAATGGAATTCAAAAAATAAATATAAAAACACCATTAGGAGTTGCTTTAAACGGAAAATCTGTTGGAGATACTGTGAAAATTGGTGGGTTAGACAAATACGTTAGAATATTAGAAATTATGAATTAAGCCAACGCTAAAAGTCATGTACATTTCCAATTCGCTACAGTCAACGCTACGCTAAAAATTATTTTATTGTTGAGGTTTATGAATATAGACATAGTGTACAAATGTACACCTAAACAGAAAGAAGACTAAATTGAAAGTGGTAAATTATTTTATATATAATAACCCGCTTCAACCCTATGATTTCATTGCGGTTAGCAATAAACCAAATTGTGTTCGGGTAAAATGTATAATAGAAAACCTTCTTATTATATGTGAATATTAAAACACCTCTTTTTAGACTACAACATATGCTCGTAAGTGAAGGTGTGAAATATTGAAAAGTGATTAAATCTACTATTTATTTTTTTACCTTAGAGGTATGACTGAAAAAGAAAAACATAGTACTTTTGGTTTAGCCACCATAATAATCATTATTATAATAGAATTAATCACTCTATTTTAAAACAAAAAAAACAAACAAATGAAAAAAATATTACTCTTATTTATATGTGTTACTACTTATTCCTATTCTCAAGATAGAATTATATTAATTGAAGATAATGAAGAAATTAAATCAAAGGTTCTGGAAATCACAGACACAACGATAAAATACAAGAAATGGGGAAATTTAGAAGGTCCCTTATACAACATTAAGATTTCGTTGGTTTCGAAGATTAATTATTCAAACGGCAGTGAGGACGAATTTAAAAAAGAATCTAAACAAAGTGCAACGAAGGCTCAAATCCATATTGAATCGCAACCTAAAACAATAGGTGGATATCCTAATTTACCATTGGAAGATGTACCTTATAATTTGAATAAAAAAGATAATACTTTAATTACTCTTGAGTCCGCAATCTCATCCACCGAAAGGGAGAAAGCAGGGATATGGGGCCATAAAAATTTTAGAAGAATAGCGGGGAATAGTTCTCATATTCGTTTGTCTAAACGAGAAAAACTAGTTTTTTTGGTTAAGTTAAATGACCCAAAGGATAATCCATATTCTATCGTTGAATTAAGAGAATTTGAAGTAACAGCAGAAAGAAAGAATTTACTATTTACAGAAGGTGCCAAAGGTAAAAAGAATGAAAAAGTAATATCTTTTGATATCGAAAAATTAAACGATTCTGGACTTTATAAAATATCAATTCCTAGTAAGTTATCGAAAGGAGAGTACTTTTTCAATATAATAGATCAAGATGAGGTTTTTGCTTTTGGTGTAGAATAACCAATATTTTTTAAACACGTAAAACTAGATTACTTATTTACTGATATTAAAAAATGTTTAAATGCATAATTGTACCAAAAGCTGTACCAATTTTGTGAAATCAACAAAACAAAAAAGGTTAACAATCTGTTTTTCAAATTATTAACCTTACTAACTAGTGACCTCGAGAGGGCTCGAACCTCCAACCATCAGAGCCGAAATCTGATATTCTATCCAATTGAACTACGAGGCCTTTAACTAATCTTTTATTTTATCCTTTAAAAACTCTCTTCCACTTCCGGTTTTAAAATACTTTTCACGAAGAATAGCTTCCTGTTTTGTTTTAAAAGTTTCAAAGTAAACTAATTCCCAAGGAATATAACCTTTAGTCGATTTAGTTTTTCCATTATTATGTTCTTTTAATCGCTTTTCAACATCATTTGTATGACCTTTATATAGCCTTCCATCCATATCACTTTGCAAAACATATGTGTAATAAGATTTCATAAGCGATAAATCTGATATTCCCTGCCTGCCGGCAGGCAGGTATCCAATTGAACTACGAGGCCATTTTTGGCTTTGTAATTTAACTAAATCTCAAAAATCTAGTTATACTACGAGGCCATAATTCCTGCGAAAGCAAGAATCTTATTTACTTAATTACGATTCATAACGAACCTTAGCGTTCTAGGATACAGATTGCTTCGTCGTTTTCCTCCTCGCAATGACTTGTATTAAGATAATTTAGCCTTTACAATAGTCGAAATTGTTTTACCATCTGCTTGTCCTGCAAGTTTTTTATTTACCATTCCCATAACTTTCCCCATATCTTTCATTCCTTCTGCTCCAACTGCAGCAATAGTTTCTACTACTACTTTCTCTATTTCTGCTTCCCCTAATTGCGCTGGTAAAAACTGACTAATTACGGCTGCTTGTGCTATTTCCGGTTCGGCTAAATCTTCTCTGTTTTGTTCCGAAAAAATAGCAGCACTATCCTTACGTTGCTTTACTAATTTAGATAATATTTTTATTTCTTGATCTTCTGTAATTTCTTCTTTAGATCCTGTTTCTGTTTGTGCTAAAAGTATTTCAGATTTCACCGCTCTTAACGCAGCTAATGCCGTTTGGTCTTTAGATTTCATTGCAGCTTTCATAGCTGTCATTATACTTTCTTGTAAGCTCATAATCTTATTTGTTTTGAATTGCGAAGATATAAAAAAGTGAGCAGTTGATAGTACACCGTTTTCAAGCATTTCACTAGAATAAACATTTTAATGTATAAGGTTCCCACTTTCGTGGGAAAGCAAAAACCCAAAAAACCTCTGGGTGAGTTTTTCGGGTTAGTTGCAATTAAATACTTAACTTTTTATTTTATGAGATTCCGTTATGAAAACGGAAGGTATGCAACTACTCACTTTCCATACAACTGCGTTTTTTGAAAATGAAGTTTCATTAATCAACATTATCGTGTAAAAACGAATTATTACTTCTTAATAACATATCATCATTATCATCTGTACTTATCGAAGTACCAGAAATACTAGTTCTTTGTGATGAATGTTGCACATCTTGTAAATCTACACCTTGACGTTTATACGCTGGAATCTTTTCTATATCATCAATTTTTGCAGTATTGAATTTATAATTAAAGTCCTTCATCTTACGTCTGCGCTCTTCTGCTCTTTCTTTTAGCATGTCTGAAATCGGACTGTTCATTGGGTCAATTTCTTCCACTTCCTCTTCCACAACATTGCTTTTTACTACTTTCTTTTCGAAAACAATTTCTTGATCTAAGACCTTATTTACAACCTCTACAACTGGTTCTTTTTTCTTTGGCTCGCTAGTAGCTTCAAATTCTAAATAATCATCTAAAGCATAACGAATCTCACCATCTTTATTTGTTTCTGTAACATTTACAAGTTCGATAAAGTCATTTACAGGTAATTCTTTAATTTCTTCTGCATTTAAATTATGAATCACTTTTTCTTCTTGTACAACTTCTTTAACCTCCGGAGTTTCTTGTACAATAGGTGCTACAGGCTCACTTAATGGCATATCAAAAGTTAGCGTAATTTGTTGCTCTTCTTCTTCAAAATCATTAATAGCATCGGGTGCTGGAGTGGCGTTAGTAATTACAAAATCTTCTACTTCTTCAGAAATGTCTTCTTCAAAATCATCATCTGCAAAACATTTATCGTCTGCATGTACATCTTTCGTTGCAAGTACTTCATCATAAACAACATTCATGTTTTTGATAATTTCTGAAGTCGGAATTAAATTTAATGGCTTAGTAACTACTTTTCTTCGTGTTTCAAAAGCATCTTCCAATTCATTTAAATCTAGAGTGTGCTTTACAATTACTGGTTCTGGCTTTTTTTCTAATTCAATTTTTGGCGTTATAATTGCTGGGCTTTTATCTTTTTCAGACAAATCTTGCTCCGAGGTTTGCTCTTCTTCCAAAGAGTGAATAACCTTTTTTGTTTCGGTATTTGAAATTTCATCTTGTTGTTCAATATCAAAACCTGTAGCAATAATAGTTACAGCGATAGACTCATCTAAAGAATCATCTTCACCAACTCCCATAATGATGTTTGCGCCATGACCAGCTTCGTTTTGAATATGATCATTGATTTCTCCTATCTCATCAATAGTAATTTCTTGTGCTCCAGAAACGATTAGCAACAATACGTTTTTGGCACCTATAATTTTATTATCGTTTAACAATGGGGAATCTAAAGCTTTACGAATGGCATCGTGTGCACGATTTTGCCCAGAAGAACTAGCAGAACCCATAATAGCCGTTCCACTGCTACTTAATACGGTTTTCGCATCCCGTAAATCAATATTTTGTGTATAGTGATGTGTAATAACTTCGGCAATACCACGAGCTGCAGTAGATAACACTTCATCTGCTTTAGAGAATCCTGCCTTAAAACCAAGATTACCATAAACATCACGAAGTTTATTATTGTTTATTACGATTAAGGAATCTACTACGTTTCGTAGTTTTTCAATACCATTTTGCGCTTGTTCATTACGCATTTTTCCTTCAAATTGAAAAGGCATAGTAACAATACCAACCGTTAAAATGTCTAAGTCTTTAGCCATTTTAGCAATAATTGGTGCCGCTCCTGTTCCTGTTCCTCCACCCATTCCTGCAGTAATGAAGATCATTTTGGTATTGGTATCTAACATACGTTGTAGATCCTCAAAACTCTCTATAGCAGATTGCTCTCCTACATCTGGATTTGCTCCTGCACCTAAACCTTCGGTAAGGTTAAGACCTAATTGAATTTTGTTGGGTACACCACTATTTTGAAGTGCTTGCGCATCTGTATTACAGATGACGAAGTCTACTCCTTTAATGCCTTGTTGAAACATGTGATTGATAGCATTACTACCACCACCACCTACTCCAATAACTTTAATCACATTGGATTGATTTTTTGGTAAATCGAATGCTATATTGGTTTCGAATTCTTTGTTGCTGCTCATGAATTTCGGTTTTATTTTCTTACTTAATTACTTTACTCTGCGTTATCTAAAAAATCTTTTACTTTCTCGGTCAGTTTATCTAAAAACGAACGTCTTTCTTTTACTGGTTGTATTGCTTCTGTTTCTTCTTTTGTCTCTTCCATTAGAGAATCGGATTCCTCCACAATAACTTCGGCTTTTTTTCTTTCATTTCTTTTTAAGCCATCCATTACTAAACCTACAGCTGTAGCGAACAACGGACTTGTAATCTCACCATCACTATCTCCTGCAAGATGCTCATTAGGAAACCCTATTCTGGTATCCATTCCTGTTATATACTCTACTAATTGCTTTAAATGCTTTAATTGTGCGCCACCACCAGTTAAAACGATTCCTGCTATAAGTTTCTTTTTTTGTTCTTCATGACCATAATTTTTAATCTCTACATATACTTGCTCCACAATTTCTACTACGCGAGCATGAATAATTTTAGAGAGATTTTTTAATGTGATCTCTTTTGGCTCTCTACCTCTTAATCCAGGGATAGAAACAATTTCATTGTCTTTATTTTCTCCTGGCCAAGCAGAACCAAATTTTATTTTTAAAAGTTCGGCTTGCTTTTCTATAATAGAACAGCCTTCTTTTATGTCTTCTGTAATTACGTTTCCTCCAAAAGGAATCACAGCAGTATGTCTAATAATACCATCTCTAAAAATGGCTAAATCGGTGGTTCCTCCTCCAATATCGATAAGTGCAACACCTGCTTCTTTTTCTTCTTGGCTTAATACGGCATTGGCAGACGCTAAAGGCTCTAGCGTAACTCCTTCCAGATCTAATCCTGCACTTTGTATACACCTTCCTACATTTCGGATAGAAGAAACTTGTCCGACTACCACATGGAAATTAGCTTCCAATCTTCCGCCATACATTCCTACTGGTTCTTTTATTTCGGCTTGACCATCTACTTTATACTCTTGTGGTAAAACATGAATAATTTCTTCACCAGGAAGCATTACCAATTTATGAACTTGATTGATTAATCGATCTATATCTTCTTCATCGATAACCAATTCTGAATTTGCTCGCGTAATATAATCGCTATGTTGCAAGCTTCTTATATGCTGACCAGCAATACCAACGGTTACGCCTTCAATTTTCATCCCTGCCGCAGTTTCTGCTTCTTGAACTGCTAATTGAATGGATTGAATGGTTTGCGTAATATTATTTACTACACCACGATGGACACCAAGGCTTTTAGATTTACCAATACCTAAAATCTCAACCTTACCATATTCATTTTTACGACCAATCATAGCCACAATCTTTGTGGTTCCGATGTCTAATCCTACTGCTATATTATTCTCCATAGTTTACGTTTTGGTGCACACTACTTGGTTATCAAACTGTAAATTAACTTTACTGTAACTATTAAGTGTTTTTTCTTTTAACGCTTTTTGATAAAATACCTTTAGGTTATTTATCTTTTTATCTAATTGATTTAAATCCCCTAAATGCACTATAAAAGTGGATTGTCTCAATTTTAAATGAACACTGTTGTCTTCATTTTGATGAATCTCGATAACATACTTATTTAAAAACGCATCGTTATTTATCTTTTCTGCTATTTTAAACACATTATCTAACGCATCTTTGTTCACTAAACCGGTCACCAAAGGTACTCTTGCTGCATGATTAGAAGACAAAGGCATATAATCTCCTTGGTCATCTATATAATACGACGTGTTAGCACTAACTCTAGCTACAGGTTTTTTTTGTTTCACTTCTGCTTTAAGTTCCCCATTTACAGAAAGATACACTTCGGCAGATTTGATCATAGGATTAGAATTCAGGGCAGATTCTAATTTATTCAAATCTAAAATTTCTTTAGATGCCTTTGTAGTAGTTCCTTGATTTTGTATTAACAACTTACTAACATTAGCCTGCGTGATAAACAAGTTATTATCGCCTAAAAACTGCACTTGAGGTTGGGATACATTTCTAACCTTATTTTTCGTTGCCGAAAAAGCATACAAAAACACCACTAATACTAGTAGTACAAACATTTTTATATAATTCCAGTTAACGTTCACCAAGCAATGCTTTTTTAATCTGTTTCACTTCTGCTCCAATATCACCAGCACCAATAGTTAAAATTATTTGTGCTTTACTCTCTTTTATTTTTGCAACCAACTCCTTTTTAGTAACAAGTTGTTTGTTTTTATTCTCTATTTTTTCTAATAACCAACGAGAAGTCACGCCTTCCATTGGCATTTCTCTTGCTGGATAAATATCTAATAATAGTACTTCATTAAACTGCGACAAACTTTTAGCAAAATCATCTACAAAATCTTTTGTTCTAGAAAATAAGTGCGGTTGAAAAATGGCTAACACTTCCTTATCTGGGTACATTTCTCGAACAGCTTGATGTACTGCATTAATTTCTTCTGGATGATGTGCATAGTCATCTATAAACACCAATTCTTCCGTTTTAATCTGATACGTAAATCTGCGTTTCACACCTTTATAAGATGCTAAAGCTTTGGCGAGCTGCTGGTGAGGGCAACCATATTCTACAGCCATCGCCAAGGCTACTAACGCATTCGACAAATTATGTCTACCAGGCAGGTTAAATTGAACTCTTTCTAGTGTTGTATTTGGCATCTTCACATCAAATACATACGCACCGTTTTCTATTTTTATATTTTTTACGGAATAATCGGAATCGTCTTCAATTCCGTAAGTAATTCCTTTTAGCGGTAGTCCATTTTTAACAAATAGCTTTCCGTTAGGTTTTATTTTTTCTGAAAAATCTTTGAATGTTTTAATTAACTCGGAAGCATCTCCATAAATATCTAAATGATCTGCATCCATAGATGTTATGCATGCTAAATCTGGCGACAAAGTTAAGAAGGATCTATCAAATTCATCTGCTTCTACCACAGAAACTTTGTTTCCGTTTAAGATTAAATTAGAATTGTAGTTTTCGCTTATTCCTCCTAAGAAAGCAGTTAATTCTACATTACATTCGTATAGCAAATGCCCCAAAATACTTGTAGTTGTTGTTTTACCATGCGTTCCAGCAACAGCTAAACAAAATGTGTTTTCTGTAATTAAACCTAGAATCTCAGATCGCTTTAAAACAGTAAAATTTCTATCGTTTTTAAAATAAGCAAGTTCTCTATTATCCTTTGGAACTGCCGGAGTATAAACCACCAAAGTGGTATCATAATTTAAAAAAGCATCTTCCACTTTTGCTATGGAATCTTCAAAATGAACTTTAATACCTAAATCCACCAAACTATCGGTGATTTCCGTTTGGGTTTTATCATAACCTGCTACGTTTTTATTACTCGCCTTAAAATAGCGTGCAAGCGCACTCATGCCAATGCCACCAATGCCAATAAAATAGATGTTATGTATGTTGTTTAAGTTCATTAATTCAAGACACTTCGACTACGCTCCGTGTGACATTTTATTATTTAATATTATATGTTTAACAGTTTTTCAACTTCGTCTACTATTTCTTTAGTAGCATTTACTAATGCTAGCTTTTTTATATTCGCTCCTAATTCTTTTTGTTTCTCTGGTGACGCCATTAATTGGGTAAACTTGTTTTCAAAATCTACCACCAAGTCACTTTCATTAATTAACATCGCTGCATTTTCATTTACAACAGCCATCGCATTTTTAGTTTGATGATCTTCTGCAACATTTGGCGACGGAATAAAAATAACTGGCTTCCCAACAATACACAACTCACTTACCGAACCTGCTCCTGCTCTTGAGATAATTACATCTGCTGCTGCATAAGCCAAGTCCATGTTATTTATAAACTCATACAGTTGCACCTGCTTTTCATTACCATCAATTTTATACGTTTTGTAATACAGTTTTCCGCACTGCCAGATCACTTGTATGTTTAAGGTATTAAAATAATCTAACTCTGCTCGTATTAGTTCATTAATGCGTCTTGCACCTAAACTTCCGCCAATAACCAAAAGCGTTTTCTTTCCTTCAATTAGATTAAAATATTTTTTAGCCTCGGCAACTTTAGAATCGATATCTAATAAATCTTGACGCACAGGGTTTCCTGTTTTAATCATTTTTTCTTTCGGAAAAAAGCGTTCTAAACCATCATAGGCAACACAAATTTTCTGCACCTTTTTAGATAGCAGTTTGTTTGTAATTCCCGGATATGAGTTTTGTTCCTGTATTAAAGCAGGCACGCCGTTGGAAGTTGCCATTTGCAACAATGGTCCGCTTGCAAATCCTCCGGTACCAATAGCGATATCTGGTTTAAACTGCTTTATTATTTTCCTTGCATTATACAAACTACTTAATAACTTAAATGGAAACATCGCATTCTTAAAGGTAAGCTTACGCTGAATACCTGAAATCCAAAGTCCTTTGATAGCAAAACCAGCTTGAGGCACTTTTTCCATTTCCATTCTATCTTTTGCGCCAACAAACAGAAACTCTGCATCTGAAAAACGAGACTTTAGTTCATTAGCAATAGCGATTGCAGGGTAAATATGCCCTCCAGTTCCTCCTCCAGATAATATGATTTTATACTTCTTCATTAAATTGCTTCACTTAAAACCTCTAACGGATTATCTTCACTATTTTCTTTATTCTTATCTTCTTCTCGCTTTGCACTTACACTTAATACAATACCAATTGCGAGGCAAGTCATCCAAATAGAAGTTCCTCCACTACTCACTAATGGTAATGTTTGTCCGGTTACAGGAAATAACTCTACCGCAACCGCCATATTTATTAATGCTTGAAAAACGATTGGCAAACCAACTCCAAGCACCAAGAGTTTACCAAAAATGGTATCTGATTTTTGTGCTACAATTACGATTCTAAACAGTAACCACATGTATAATATCATGAGTAAAAAGCCTCCTATTAAACCGTATTCTTCTACTATAATTGCAAAGATAAAATCGGAGGATGATTGTGGTAAAAAGTTTTTTTGAATACTTTTCCCTGGACCAACACCTTGAATTCCACCAGAAGCAATTGCTGTTTTCGCATGCTCTATTTGATAGTCTGCTTCGGTATTATCATCATTAGAGAAACTATCAATCCTACTCATCCAAGTATCAATTCTATTTGGCATTGCATCTGGAAACGCCTTTGCAACCAAAACAAAGAGCACCAACGCTAAAATACCCGAACCAATAATCACCGCTAAATACCGTAAAGGATAACCTCCTAAAAACACCAACACAACCACCATAACAAACATAATTGCAGCGGTTGAAAAATTCGCTGGAAGTATAAGAATTAAGATTAGAAATACAGGGATCCAAAGCGGCAAAATAGTTTCGACAAAAGTAATTTCTTTTTCTTGAATTTTAGACATATATCTTGCTACATATACCATGAGTACAACTGCTGCCAGAGTAGATGTTTGAAAAGACATATTTACTATTGGAATTTGAATCCAACGACTTGCATTTGCTCCTTCAATAGTAGTTCCTTGCAGCATAGTAACAACCAATAATACAAATACCACAGGAATCATAACCATCGACAAACCTCTAAAATATCGATACGGAATTTTATGCACGCCATACATTATAGCGAAACCTAGAAACAAATGCATAAAGTGCTTAATAAAAAAAGAAAAGGTATTCCCTGTACCACCAACGTAAGCTAAATTGCTTGCTGCACTGTACACAGGTAAAAACGAAAAAATAGCCAATAGCGCTGCTATTGCCCAAATTAACCGATCCCCTTTTATGTTATTAAATATTTCTTGCATTTCTTATTTTAATGAGATGCTTCGACAAGCTCAGCATGACATTTCACTTATTTATTGTATTATAAACTTCTTACTGCGTCTTTAAATTGTCTTCCTCTATCTTCATAGTTTTCAAATAAATCAAAACTCGCACAAGCTGGAGACAACAATACATTATCACCAGATTCGGCAACCTTATAAGCTATTTTTAT
>JAGPUY010000231.1 GCA_018067265.1 Oceanihabitans sp.
TATTGGTCATTTTGAATGGAATGTTCAAGAAACGCCTATTGATTTTATGACCGCTGCGGCACATAAATTTCACGGACCAAAAGGAATTGGTTTTGCTTATATACGTAAAAACAGCAATTTTAAACCACTTATTTTTGGAGGATCTCAAGAACGTGGTTACCGAGCAGGAACAGAACCTGTGCATGCTATAAAAGGTTTAGAAACCGCCTTTAAACTGGCATACCAAAACCTAGATGAAGAACGTGCTTATGTACAAGATTTAAAAGACTATTTTAAAGTGGTACTTAAAAAGGCTATTCCAGAAGTAAAATATAATGGTAATTGCGAAGATCAAGTAAAAAGCACCTATACTTTAATAAATGTGTGTTTGCCAATGAGTGCTGAAAAAGCATTGACTTTGCAGTTTCAAATGGATTTAAAAGGAATTGCTTGCTCTAAAGGATCTGCTTGCCAAAGTGGAAGCGGAAAAGGTTCGCACGTTTTAGCGCAAATCTTAGATGAAGAAGATCTGCAAAAGCCATCTATTCGTTTTTCTTTTTGTAAATACAATACCAAAGAAGAGATTGATTATGCGGTTGGTGTTTTAAAGGAGTTTGTTTAAATAAAGTATGGTGCTTCGTAAAATGCGCTTCGCTAATTTTTAGACAAACCTTACGGATTTCACTAAGGTAAAATGCACCTTACTTTACTAAAGGAAGGTGCCAAAAGGAAATACTATAAAACATAAAAAAACCTTCAGAAAATATTCCTCTGAAGGTTTTTTACTACAATTAATCAACACTTAAGCGGCTTGTTCTTTTCTATGTATACTGCTTTTAATTTTAGCTTCCCATTTTTCTAAAAGTGGAACTTCATTCGTCATTTCAATGTTTACATCTACATTGTAAAACTCTAATACTTCTTTTGCTTTATTCGAATTTTTAAAACCAATAACCAAATCTATTTTGTCGGTTTCGGTTTTAAAAGTAGTTTTGTTTTTAAAAGTTCTATTGGTTCTAACAATTTCACAAAAAGCTATTTCTTCTATATCTATAATGATCGTATTATGTGCTTCATCAATTATTTTAGAATAGATTAGTTTGTTCTGGTTTTCGTCTATTGCAAGCGCATAGTAGGATCCCCAAAAATCAGGTTCGGTTACCTTTAAATTGTTTTTTTGTGCTTCGTCTATAAAACCTTTTTTAGATTTTTTCTTTTTACTGGTTTGTGATCTTTGTATGAATAGGATTGGTAATATTACTATAAGCGTAATTATAACGCCAATAATGGTGCTTGTAGATTCCATAAATTTATTTTTTTATTTGATTATAAGTTGTATTTCTTGGCTGAAAACCAAGGATAAAATAAGGTGACAGCTAATTTTTTTTAGAAAATTAGTTGTGCGAATAAATAAAAAAATACGTTTTATGAAAAAGTATGGAAAGGGTAGAGTAGTGCTTCCATATCTAATCCTGGATGGATGTTGATGCTGCGATACAGATATTGTTTGTCTTTCGTTACGGTGTAGCTTTCGGCATACTTAAAAAGAAGAAACTGTGCTTTTAATTTTTCAGAAGGAAAATTAAAAGTACTAGAACTAGCAATATCTGCAAGTGGTTCTAAATCTGGAAATACAGAAAGCTCAGGCGTTTTAGCGTCCGAATGATTATGCGCAACATCATGTTGTTGACTACTATCTGAAACAACATCTATGACAAGATTGTGCATAGAAATGCTGATGCTTAAACTATAAGCAAGCAGCAGGCTTAGCGCCATTATATTTCTAAACATTTGTTTCATGAAGGCAAATTTACTACTGTTTTTAATTCGATATTAAAAAAAAATGTTAAAACTTCATTGTCGTTCTTACATTAAAAACTCTTGGTGTTAAATAGTTTGGTATTGCATATTGACGTTTGCTGTATACATCTCTAACCCAAGTATTGGTAATGGAGTTTTGTACATCAAAAATATTAAAGATTTCAAGTCCTAATGAAAGTTCTTTAAATGGTTTTTTCCAACCAGAATCAAACTGCTTTTTATTGTCTACAAGTACATATTGTACACCTAAATCGGCACGTTTGTAATCTGGTAAACGGTTTTGGTAGACATAAGGATCTGCATAACTTGGTGAACCACCAGGAAGCCCTGTGTTATATACCAAGTTTAAATACATTTTTAAGTTTGGCATGGTTGGCACATAATCTTGAAACAATGCAGCAAATTTTAATCGTTGGTCTGTTGGTCTTGCAATATAGCCACGACCATCAATATTTTCTTCGGTTTTTAAATAACCAAAACTAAACCAAGATTCTGTTCCAGGAACAAACTCACCGTTTAATCGTAAGTCTAAACCATAGGCATACGCTTCTGCATTGTTATCGGCAGCATAGCGTATTCTTACGTTTTCTACAGTATACGGATTTACATCGTTTATCTTTTTGTAATACGCTTCACTAGTAAGTTTAAATGGTCTGTCCCACATTTTAAAACTATAATCATTTCCTAAGACAAAATGAATGGATTGCTGTGCTTTTACATTGGGTTGTACTTCTCCGTTTTGATTGCGTAATTCTCTATAAAAAGGAGGCTGGTAATAAAAACCAGTTCCAAACCTAAAAAGCATGTCTTTTTTCCAGTTCGGTTTTATGGCTACTTGTGCTCTCGGACTAAAAACGGTTTGTGAAGAACTAGCAATGCCGTCTCCTTCTACATTCCAATTGTGCATTCTTGCTCCGGCATTTACCCAAAGTTCACTTTCACCAACGGCGAAACGTCTGCTCCATTGTAAATACGCTTGTATTCTATCTATAGAAGTATTGTTATTTGCTCTAACGTTTTGGTAGGCTGTGATAGGACCTTCATTTGGTTGATATGGTTGGTTGTTGAAATCATCTAGATTTGGCGGATTAATAGTAAATCCTGCAGAGTCTACAACTTCCCATTCTACTAATCGGTCTCTAATATCTTCGTTGGTATATTTTACAGACCATTCGAAATTGTTGTCGTTAATTTCGTAATCTCCTTTATGCTCAATAGTTGTAATAAGCGCATCTAAATCATTTCTACCATGATTTAATTGGCCGCCAATACCTTCACTAAATTCTACTTCTCCTAAATCTTCGTCGCCAATATTGGTGTTTACTTCTCCAAGGCGGTACTGTGCAAGAATATCAAAATATTCTTCTTCCGTGGTGTGATATGTGGAAGCTACTAAACTTAAATTTAAATCGTCATTCACTTTATAGGTTCCTTGTAACGCACCAAAAAGTGTTTGGTATGCATCTTTTTCTTGCCCTTCATAAAAAACAAGCAACGCAATAGGATCTGTTAAAGTTCCGAAGTTCGTTTGTCTGGTTTGTGGTTCGTAATTGTATTTGTTAATGGAAGCATTTCCTAAAAAGCTTAAGCTAAATTTATCTGTAAAATTATAAGTAACGAAAGATTGCACGTCTAAAAATTTAGGATCGTAATTGGTTTCTGTTTCTTTTGCGTTTACCAATAAACTATTATCTCTATAACGTACACCAACAATTCCTGTTAATTTATTATCATTACTTGCAGCTTCTATAGCGATGCTTCCGCCAAGTAAGCTTAAATCTGCTGCGATTCCAAAATCGGTTGGCTTTCTATAGGTGATATCTAAAACCGAAGAAAGTTTATCACCATATTTCGCCTGAAATCCTCCTGCAGAAAAATCAACATTCTGTACTAAATCGGTATTTACAAAACTTAAACCTTCTTGTTGTCCCGAACGAATTAAAAACGGTCTGTATACTTCAATACCATTTACGTACACCAGATTTTCGTCATAATTACCACCACGAACCGAGTATTGTGTACTTAATTCGTTATTACTATTTACACCAGGAAGTGTTTTTAATAAATTTTCTACACCAGCATTTGCACCAGGAATTCTTCTAATGGTTGCCGGTTTTAGTGTAATAACACCTTGTACATCTTTTCTTTTTCTTCCAGAAATAACAACCGTTGCAATTTGCTCAATATTGGTTTGCATTACCGGATTGAACTCTATTTCTTCGCCATTCTTCAAGTTAAAAGTAACCACTGTCTTTTTTAATGAAATATGTGTAAAGGTTACGGTTACATCTTGGTTAGCAGGTATTTTTAAAATAAAAAAACCATTGGCATTTGTTGTGGTTCCAGTGTCGTCCACTTTAATGTTTACATTGTCTACTGGTTTGTTAAATTCATCTAGAATGACACCTCTTACTGTTCCTGTTTGGGCAAACATAAAAAAAGGTAGAAGAATAAATAAAGAAGATAGGAATTGAAATTTAGTATTCAAGATAGTTCGTTTTTATTTTCGGTAAAACATAGTTTCAAATGTAGAATTATTTCCCACATTATCTGTAACAATTAGCTTTAAATTATTTTTTGTTTCGGTAGAAACGGCATCATTAAAGTCGTAAGTTAATGTTTTTGTTTTATAATCATACTCGGTTAAAATCCATTTTCCATTTAAAGTCGCTCTGTAATTAGAGATTCCAGAACCTTTATCTTCAATTTTAATTTTTAGGAATCGGTACTTGCTTAGCCATTTTCCTTTGGAAAAGTTTTTTGGTGTTATCGTCGGCGCAATAGTATCTGAAGCCAGCGCATACTTACCCAATGTTTTTGTGCTAGTCGTTAAAATACTTCCTTTTCTTTTGGTGCTAGAGTACAACGGATAATCATTCCAACCAACCAATCTTGCAATATAGATTTTACTGGCATCTTCGGTTGTATAACCACTTAAATCATAACTAATTTCGAAATTTCTTTTTGCAGGAATGATATCTTTATGCAATCTTAATGTATCTTTTGTGACCTTAAAGTCGATAAAAAAATCATCATAAAAAGTATTACTTCCAATGTTTACTTTAACGCGACCTTCGTTTAAAGTTTCCTCTTGACTAGCATAAATATAAAATGGCGTAGTAGTGTCTTCCAAAGGTAAAACGTCATTAGATTTTAAACCTTTAATATTAATTTGAAGCCAAACATCATTATCTTTAATATCGGAAACACGCACTTTATACACCGAAGAAGTGCTGTCTTCTACCTCAATATAACCATCATTGGAAGCGTTATTGTACATACTTAACGGATTGTTTTCTTCTATAAAAAGCTTTTGAACTCTTTGTTTCTTAGTTTTATAGAGGTCATAATCTATTAAACGATTTAAATGTTTGGTTTCGCTAAACGAAAAACGCTTAAAATCTAACTCAAAGCATAAATCGCCATTATATCTTGTTTGAATATTATAGACGCCGTTTTTATTGGCAGCCAAATCCTGTCTATCTATAGTTGCAATAGCAAAACCTATTTTTCCATAAGCTTCTAAGTTTTCAACGGAATACGTACCATCTTTATTATCTATTAATCGAAGTTTTTGTTTTATTTTAGACTTGTTTACATGTGCATCTTGACCAATTGGATAAGCATACACTTCTGTAATAATTGGCTTGGTGCTATCTTTTATATCTAATCCGAAAAGTAAAGGATTTATAGGCCTTTCTTGGTTGTCTCTAATTTCGTAATGTAAATGAGGTCCGCCAGAACCACCAGTGTTTCCAGAGTAAGCAATAACTTCTCCTTTTTCTACTATAAGTTCTTCTGGATTTGGGAATAGTTGAATTTCAAAGGATTCCTCTTCGTATTGGCGTTTTTTCACATAAGCTTCAATTTCTTTTGAAAAACTTTGTAGATGTCCGTAAACAGTAGTGTATCCATTAGGATGTGTAATGTATAGCGCTTTTCCGTAGCCAAAATGAGAAACTTTAATTCTACTTATATAGCCGTTTGCGGTACCGTATACCTTTAAACCTTCACGTTGTTGCGTTTTTAAATCCATTCCAGAATGAAAATGATTGGACCGTAACTCGCCAAAAGTACCGGCGGCAACCAAAGTAATGTCTAAAGGAGATCTAAAATAATCTGTAGGATAAATGCTTTGTGCATTGGATATAAAGGGGCAAACCAGAAATAAAATAAATAGAATTTTCATAAAATATATTGTATTGCGAAAGTATTAAATTGAAATGAGCATAATCAAAAACTTAGAATATATTCATTAAAAAAATTTATAGAAAATTTTCTATAAAGATAAGAAATTGCATTTTATTAGCAAGGATTATAACAAATACTACGCCATTGTATTGATATATAGTGTGTTTAAATATTTTTTAATTTAATTATAAAAAACAATTGCTAATTAGCGTCAGGTATGTTAACTTTGTGAGATAAGTATTGAATTTGTAAATGAGTCATATTGAAGATATTGTAGATGCTTTAGAAAATAAAATTAGCAAAGTATTGCATAAACAAGAAGTTTTAAAGCAAGCTAATATAAAACTAGAGCAAGATTTACAAGCATCTAATCAAGAGCTTCTACAAGAAAAACAGCGCATTGTTGTTTGGCAAGAAAAATATGAAGCACTCAAAATGGCGAATTCTTTGCTTGGCAGTGATAATAATAAAAGAGAAACTAAGCTTAAAATAAATACATTAATTAGAGAGATCGATCATTGTATCGCACAACTTTCTGAATAATGAAACATAGTTAAATGGCAGAACAGCTTAAAATAAAGCTATCTATAGCTAATAGAGTATATCCTTTAACCATCAACCCTAGTCAGGAAGAAGGTTTACGTAAAGCAGCCAAGAACATTGAAGCTATGATTACCCAGTTTGAGCAAAGTTATTCTGTTCGAGATAAACAAGATGTATTAGCCATGTGCGCATTACAATTAGCATCACAAACAGAACAAAAAACTATAGATAAAGAGAATGTTAACGAACATGTAGAAGAGAAGCTTAACGCTTTAAATAACTTACTACAGGAGCATTTAAATTTATAATTCGTTCTTTTAAATAAAATAAAGGTTACTGCCTGCATTGATTATTTTTTTTGATAAACTCAACGTTAATTCTTTAAAAAGGGTGAGTTGAAGTTGTAAAAGCGAGCTACCTCGAGTAGATACTTGATCAACTTGTTAGCCCTAAACTTGTTTTTAAGGAGTTTATACAAAACCATAAATTGATGTAGGCTTTTTTATATAATAAATACTAATTAACTAAACATGGAAAACCCAATTGTATTAGCAATAATAGGCATTGTAATAGGTGTAATTATAGGATACATTATAGCTAAAGCATTAGAAAAAAGTAATGCATCAAAATTAATTAAAGGCGCTAAAAAATCTGCCGCTTCTATTCTAAAAGAAGCAAATAGTGAAGGTGAGTCTATAAAGAAAGATAAAATTCTTCAAGCTAAAGAGAAGTTTATTGAATTAAAATCGGAACACGAAAAAGTAATCTTATCTCGCGATAAGAAAATGGCCGAAACAGAGAAACGCATTCGTGATAAAGAATCGCAAATATCTAGTGAGCTTTCTAAAAGTAAAAAATCAAACGCGGAAGCAGATGCTAAAATAAAAGACTATAACCATAGACTGGATATTATTGAAAAGAAGCAAGAAGAAGTAGATAGGTTACATAAAAGCCAAGTACAGCAATTAGAAGTAATTTCAAGTCTTTCTGCAGAAGAAGCAAAAGAACAGTTAGTAGAATCTTTAAAAGGGGAAGCTAAAAATGATGCAATGGCTTATATCCAAAGTACATTGGAAGAGGCCAAAATGACGGCACAGCAAGAAGCGAAGAAAGTTATTATTAATACCATACAACGTATTGGTACAGAAGAAGCAGTAGATAACTGTGTGTCTGTATTTAATATAGAATCGGATGACGTTAAAGGACGTATCATTGGAAGAGAAGGAAGAAATATTCGTGCTATTGAAGCAGCAACAGGAGTAGAGATCATTGTAGATGATACTCCGGAAGCTATTATATTATCTTGTTTTGATTCTGTAAGACGTGAAGTTGCTCGTTTATCTTTACATAAATTAGTTACAGACGGACGTATTCATCCTGCTAGAATTGAAGAAGTAGTAAAGAAAACGCAAAAGCAAATAGAACAAGAAATTATTGAAGTTGGTAAACGTACCGTTATAGATTTAGGTATTCATAACTTACATCCCGAGTTAATTAAAATGGTAGGTAGAATGAAATATCGTTCTTCTTATGGTCAAAACTTACTACAACACTCGCGTGAAGTTGCTAAGCTTTGTGGTGTAATGGCTGCAGAATTAGGTTTAAACCCTAAACTAGCAAAACGTGCAGGATTATTACATGATATTGGTAAAGTGCCAGATGCAGAAGCAGATATGGAAACGCCGCACGCTATTCTTGGTATGCAATGGGCAGAGAAATTTGGTGAGAAAGACGACGTTTGTAATGCTATTGGTGCGCATCACGATGAAATTGAAATGACTTCCTTACTATCTCCTATTATTCAAGTATGTGATGCTATTTCAGGAGCAAGACCAGGAGCTAGAAGACAAGTATTAGATAGTTATATACAACGTTTAAAAGATTTAGAGGATATTGCCTTTGGTTTTCAAGGTGTAAAGAAAGCATATGCTATTCAAGCTGGACGTGAACTAAGAGTAATTGTAGAAAGCGAAAAAGTATCGGATCAAAATGCAGCGGACTTATCGTTTAATATATCGCAAAAAATACAAACAGATATGACCTATCCAGGACAAGTAAAGGTTACTGTTATTCGTGAAACTAGAGCAGTAAATATTGCGAAGTAAAAAGGAAATATATTTAAGGTAATAAAAAAAGTCTAGCTATTTGCTAGACTTTTTTGTTTGGATATTTTATGGTAAAAGTAGTTCCAACATTTACTATGCTTTCTACTTCTATGGTGCCATCAAAAGCTTCAATTTGGCTTTTGGTAAGATAAAGTCCAACACCTTCGGCATTTGGATTGTTATGAAACGTTCTGTATAGTTCAAAAATATGATTTCCGTACTTATTTAAATCAATACCTAAACCATTATCATTAATGGTAAGGATGATTTGTTCTGGAGTAACTAGAGATTTAATATTAATAATAGGTGTTCTGTTTGGATGCTTATACTTAATAGTATTAGAAAGTAAGTTTTGTAGGATACTTTCAAAATAGGCAGGATTATAATCTAAAAATAAATCGGGATCTATATCATTATTAACAGTGAATTTAGTTTCTGTTATTTTAGTTTCTAAAAACTTAATGGCATTAATAACATACTTATTTACGTTAATCGTTTGTACGTTTTTGTCTTTAGATCTTTGTGTAGTAACAATCTTATTTAGGTTACTAATCGTTTTTGTTAACGAATTATTTACTGTTTTAAGATGATTAATAATCTCGGTTTTCTCCTTTTTATCTTCTGCTTCCTCATAAAAATTTAATAAACTATCAAAATTTGCAGTATGTGATTTTAGATTGTGTGTGACTATCAGTGCGAAATTTCTAAGTCTTTTATTTTGATCTTGAATAATGTTTTGATTCTTTAATAGTTTTTCTTCTTGCTCTTTGCGTTCACTAATATCTGTGTGTGTACCAATAATTCGGGTAGGTTTGCCATAAATATCACGCTCAATAATACGACCTCGATCTAAAATCCATTTATAAGAACCGTCTTTACATTTTATGCGATGTTCGTTCACATAGTCCGGATTTATACCAATGAGATGATTGTTAAAATCTTGAAAATAATGTGCTTTGTCTTCCGGGTGAACACGATCGTTCCATTCTTTGGCAGTAGTTCCAATTTCGTACTCTTCAAACCCTAAAATATTTTTAGATTCTTTAGAATAGAAAACGAGTTTTGTTGTTGCATTATAATCCCATGCTCCAATATTAGAGTTTTCTAAAGTAAACTTTAAAACTTGCTCTTTAATATCTAATTGGTAATGGTCATCTTCTTTATCAGAAACGGTAGGGTTTAAATTATTTGCGTTGTTCATTGTAGGTATTTAATTAACTTCGGGGACCACAAAAGTATACTACTATAATTTATTTGTAGTTAATTAATCCGATAATCAAAACAAACACGATTAAATGCTTATTTAAACGGCAAAATACATATTTTTTATTTAAATAGAATAGATCTAGACGATTTTAACAATTAATTTAATAAAAAAAGGGATATATTTTTAGTTCGGGAAGATTACATTTCTACCTGTTTGTTACGGTAATGGTGAAAGTAGTTCCTGTATTTACTTTGCTTTTTACCGAAATTTGGCCACCAAAAGATTCTATTTGGTTTTTAATAAGGTACAGTCCAACACCTTCCGCATCATCATTGTGATGAAAGGTTTTATATAAACCAAAAATATCTTTACCAAATTTATCTAAATCAACTCCTCTACCATTATCAGAAATGATTAAATCAATAGCGTCCTTTCTAAAGGTATAATTGATAATAATTACAGGGTTTCTATCTTTATGTTTATACTTTATTGCGTTGGTTAACAGGTTTTGAATTACGCTTTCAAAATAGGAGAGGTTATAATAAATAAAATATTTTTCATTGATATTATTAATTACTGTGGTATGGCTTTCGTTAATAACAAAATCAAGAGATTTTAAAACGTTATTAATCTCTTTGGCAATATATATACGTTCTGTTTTTTTGTTATTATTGGCTTGTACAGATACTACTTGATTTAAATTGTTTATCGTTTTAGTTAAAGAAGTAGAAAGTGTTTTTAAATGCTGCATTAACTCTTCTTTTTCTTCATGCGTTTCTGCTTCTTCATGAAAATCAAGTAAACTTTCAAAATTTCCAACATGTTGTTTTAAGTTATGCGTAACTATGTGAGCAAAATTCTTTAGCTTATTGTTTTGCTCTGTTGCTATGTTTAAAGATTCAATAACTTTGTTTTCCGCTACTTTTTGATTGGTTATTTCAGTATGCGTACCAATAATGCGTTTTGCTTTGCCATCCGCAGTAAATTCAACTATTTTTCCTCTATCCAAAACCCACTTATAACTTCCATCCAAACATTTTACTCTATGCTCATTTTCATACATTGGTTTGAATCCAGCAAGATGATCTTGAAAGTCTTGAAAATATTTTTTTCTATCGTCAGGATGTACTCTGTCATTCCAATCATTTATATTAGTACCAAAAGTATCTACATCTTCATAGCCGAGTATGTTTTTAGATTGATTAGAGAAGAAAACGTTATTAGAATCTAAATCAAATTCCCAAAAACCAATTTTGGTGTATTCTAGAGCAAGCTTCCACTTTGTGTCGTTTATAATTTTCAAAACATTATTTTCAATAAATCCCTGATTTATGGCATACATAGATATCGTATTAAAAAAAAGTTTTAGGGATTTTTTTAAAATTAGTTAAGTCAGTTACAACTTACATAAGTCTGTTCAAATATAATAAAACACCGATTAAAAACAAAGTTTTATCGATTAAAAACTCTCATTTCTAGGATGGTACGTATTCATAACGTCTTTTAGATGACTTTTATCTACATGCATATAAATTTCTGTAGTTGTAATACTCTCATGACCTAACATGAGTTGTATTGCTCTTAAATC
>JAGPUY010000232.1 GCA_018067265.1 Oceanihabitans sp.
TATTTAACGATTTAGAAACATTAACTTAAGTTTTATTTAAGTTCTTTGCAGCGACAAAAACTAATTAATGAAACTAAATTTTACAGGTATTGTATTATTTATTTTTTCCTTTACAGCAATACAAGCGCAAGAAACGCCATCTCCTAAATTTGGGAATGGCTTATTTAATCTTGTAGGAAAAGATAGTACGTTCACCATGAAAATTGGCGCTAGAATGCAATTTTTAGCGATCTCCAACTGGGAAGATGGTGAAGCACATGAAGCTAATTTTCTTGTACGCCGTGCTAGATTAAAGTTTAACGGATTTGCATATAGTCCAAAACTAAAATACAAACTAGAACTAGGTTTATCCAATAGAGATATTTCTGGAGCTTCCCAATACACCAGTAATGCACCAAGATATATTTTGGATGCGGTTATAAAATGGAATTTTCATGAAAACTTCGTGCTTTGGTTTGGACAAACAAAATTACCAGGCAATAGAGAGCGCGTTATTTCTTCCGCAAATCTGCAACAAGTAGACCGTTCTTTACTAAATAGTCGATTTAATATCGATCGGGATTTAGGGATTCAATTAAGACATCACTTTAACGTTTCAGACACCTTTATTATAAAAGAAGCACTTGCCATTTCACAAGGAGAAGGAAGAAATATTACTTCCGGAAATATAGGAGGTCATCAATATACTGGTCGTTTAGAGTTTTTACCCTTTGGAGACTTTGCTAGTCAAGGCGATTATAAAGGAAGTGATTTAAAACGCGAACCAACTCCAAAATTAGCCGTAGGTGTTAGTTATGATTTTAATAACAACGCTGTAAAAACGAGAAGTAATCAAGGTGCTTACATGGTAACTGAAGATGGTATTTTTCATGAGACCAATATTTCTACCTTATACATAGATGCTATGTTTAAATACAAAGGCATTTCGTTTATGGCCGAATATGCAGATAGAAATGCAGACGATGTGTTATTTACTAATGAAGATGGTGCTATAGATGCCGTTCAAATTGGTAGCGCTATCAACCTACAAGCAGGATATTTACTCAAAAAAGATTGGGAAGTTTCTGGAAGATATACCAATATCGATTGGGACAAACTAACAGGAAATGCTAACCAAAGTCAATACACCGTTGGTGTTTCCAAATATATTATTGGTCATAAATTAAAAGTACAAACAGACATTAGCCATTTAGAAGTACTCCATGGCAATAATGAATTGATGTACCGATTACAATTTGACATTCATTTTTAAAACATAACAATTAGATAACATATTAGTCAAAGAGACTAGAGATATTTGCAAACAATTTTAAATTAAATTATGGAAAATATATATTTATATATGATTATTGCTCTTGCTATTTTGGCGGTTGCCGATTTAGTAGTTGGAGTTAGTAATGACGCTGTAAACTTTTTAAACTCAGCAATCGGTTCTAAAGCGATTTCTTTTAAAACCGTAATGATTGTTGCTAGTTTAGGAGTTGCTGTTGGCGCAGTGTTTTCTAGTGGAATGATGGAGGTTGCTCGTAAAGGAATTTTTAATCCTGGCGAGTTTATGTTTAATGAAATCATGATTATTTTCATGGCAGTAATGATAACCGATATTCTACTTTTAGATTTCTTTAATACCATTGGTATGCCAACCTCAACTACCGTATCTATTGTATTTGAGTTATTAGGAGCTGCTGTTGCCATGGCATTAATAAAAATTGGTCATGACGGTGGGAATTTTGATGATGTAGTAAATTACATAAACACCTCTAAAGCCTCCCAAATTATATTCGGAATTATCCTCTCGGTCGTCGTCGCATTTTCCATAGGTGCATTAGTCCAATGGTTTTCTAGACTACTATTATCTTATAATTTTGAAAAGAAAGCAAATTGGGTTGGCGCATTATTTGGCGGATTAGCACTTACTGCAATTACCTATTTTATCTTCATGAAAGGTTTAAAAGGTACTTCGTATGCAAACCAATCCTTTGATCTTTTAGGAGGAGACACGATGAAAGACTTTTTAGAACATCAAGTATTTTACATTATCGTGGTAAGTTCTATAATTTGGTCTTTATTAGCTTTTGCTGCCATTACCTTATTTAAAACAAACATTTATAAACTGATTATAATCGTAGGTACTTTTGCATTAGCATTAGCTTTTGCAGGAAATGATTTAGTGAACTTTATTGGTGTACCAATAGCTGCTTATAATGCATTTACAGAGTGGACTGCTTCCGGATTAGCTGCAGATGCTTTTCCTATGGATGTATTAGCAGAAAAAGTGCCAACAAACAACTTGCTTCTTTTTATAGCTGGAATCATTATGGTATTAACCATCTGGTTTTCAACCAAAGCGAAAAACGTAGTAAAAACATCTTTAGACTTATCTAGTCAAAGCGAAACTAAAGAACGTTTTCAACCTAACTTTTTATCTCGTGGATTTGTACGAGTAGCAATAGGAATGTCTCAAATGTCTTCTTATGTATTACCAGAAACATGGCAAGCAAAAATTGACAAACAATTTGAAGTTCCAGTAATAAAAATATCGAAAGACAAGGTACATGAATTACCAGCTTTTGATATGGTTCGTGCTGCGGTAAACTTAATGGTTGCTGCCGTATTAATATCTTTAGCAACGTCTTACAAGTTACCACTTTCTACAACTTACGTAACTTTTATGGTTGCTATGGGAACCTCTTTAGCAGATAGAGCTTGGGGAGCAGAAAGCGCTGTATATCGAGTAGCTGGTGTTTTAAATGTTATTGGAGGTTGGTTCTTTACTGCCTTTAGCGCCTTTGCCGCTGCTGCTTTAGTTGCTTATTTACTAAACTTAAACCTACACGTAATGTTTCCTTTATTATTGGTAGCTGCTTTTGGTTTATTACTAAGAAACTATATAGCACACAATAAAAAGAGCAAAGAAGAGAAGGCAGAAGATACCTTAACAAAAGCGGAAAGTAGTTCTGTACAAGGTGTAATTCACGAAAGTGCAAGTAATATTGCAAGTGTTGTAAAACGTGGAAACAGAATATATACCAATGCGGTTAAAGGGCTTGCAAAACAAGATTTAGCATTACTTAAAAAGAATAGAAAACAGGTTATTAAGCTTTCCGATGAAGTAGATGAACTTAGAGATAACATCTTCTATTTCATTAAAAACTTAGACGAATCTAGTATTGGAGCAAGTAACTTCTACATAAACATTTTAGGTTATTTACAAGATATGACGCAGTCTTTAGAATACATTTCTAGAGTAAGTCATAAACACATTAATAACAATCATAAGAAACTTAAATTCAATCAGATTAAAGAATTGAAACAAGTAGATGACAAAGTAGAAGTGTTATTTAATGATATTAAAGATGCTTTCGATTCTGGTTCTTTTGAAAGAATTGGAGCGATTTTAAATGAAAAGACAGAAGTATACGATTTAGTAAAACAAAAGATTCAAGCACAAGTTGCTCGTACACGTACGGAAGAATCTAGCCCGAAAAACACCACATTGTATTTCGGACTGTTATTAGAAACAAAAGATCTACTAAACGCTACTATGAATTTATTAGAAGAATATCACGGTGCACATGATAGTAGTATAAAACCTGCTGTAATTGCTGAAGAAGACGTAGAAGAAGAATAGATTTCTACAAATCACTAAGTATATAACACAAAAAACCATCTCGATTGAGATGGTTTTTTTTTAGGACTATATCGTTCTTCTTTTAAAAGTAATCCTTTAGAACAAAACAAAGGTTATCACGTTACCTATTAGAATATCACTAACATGATACTAAACCTATATTCTTCTATTTTGAGCCGGCATATCTTCTTTAAACCAAACAAAAAAACCATCTCATTTAGAGATGGCTTTTAATTAACACTTATATATAAACAATACTAATTACCCTTCGCAACTAGTACATTCTTTCTTTTGCTTAAATTGTTGTGCCGCATTAATACTGTGTTGGTAGTATAGAGACTTAACCCCTAACTTCCATGCAGTAACATACAGCTTATTAATATCTTTTACTGGCATATCTGGATGCACCATGATATTTAAAGACTGTCCTTGATCGATATGATTCTGTCTGTTTGCCGCTTGATAAATAATCGTCATTTGGTCAATTTCAGAATAGGTCTTAAACACTTCTTTCTCATGTTCTGTAAGTCCTTCTAAATGTTGCACAGAACCGTCATAATCACGAATACTTTTCCAAATATCACTAGTATTCATTCCTTTCTCTTCTAAAAGATCTAATAAGAATGGGTTTTTAATAGTGGTTTTAATTTTCGCAATATCTTTTACATATATGTTAGACCAAATTGGCTCAATACCTTGAGATACTTGTCCTAAAATAAACGCGGAAGATGTTGTTGGTGCTACAGCATTTAATGTTGTATTACGTCTTCCGTATCCTTTTAATACTTCTGGCTCCCCAAAAACTCTTGCTAATTCTTCAGATGCACTTTTAGACTTATCATTAATTGTTTTAAATATTTCACTATTTAAAGTAAATGCTTCGGCACTATCAAAAGACAACATTTTAGATTGTAATAAAGAATGCCATCCTAAAGCACCTAAACCTAAAGCTCTATTTTCTTTTGCGAAATTATAAGCTTTCTCCATGAACATGAAGGTTTGTCTATCGTCTCTATTATCCGAATCTCTATACTCCTCTAATTTGCTAATGAACTCTTCTAAAACAGCATCTAAAAAGTATACCATCGTTTCTACCGCATCGGTATCTTTCCACTTATCATAATGCAATAAGTTTATAGAAGAAAGTACACATACAAAAGACCATCTATCATTAGTTGGCAACATGATTTCTGTACACAAGTTACTTGCGTAAATCTCATGATTTTTATCTTTATACACATCTGCAGCATTATTGTTTGCATTGTCTCTAAAGAAAATATATGGATATCCTATTTCTCCTCTACGTTGTAATACTTTAGCCCAGATTGCTCTTTTGTCTGCATCCCCATCAATCATTTCTTGCATCCATTCATCCCCAACAGTTACACCATGCGTTAATTCTTGAATTGGATTCCCTTCGGTACCAATTTCTAAAAACTCATTAATATCACTGTGATCTATTGGCAAATAAGGAGAAAAACGACCTCTTCTTACCGAACCTTGGCTTACAACATCCACCATTTTTTCAAAAAGTTGCATGATATGTACCGCTCCAGAAGATTCCCCGTTATTTTTCACTGGCGCACCACGATGACGCAGTTTACCAAAATAACCAGAAGTACCACCTCCTAATTTAGACATCATACCTACTTCTGACTGTGTATATAGGATATCTCCCATATCATCATCTATATGCGAACCAAAACAACTTATAGGTAAACCTCTTTTTTTACCAAAGTTAGACCAAACCGGTGAAGCTAAAGAGTAATACCCTTCTGCCATATACCCATAGAATTTGTCTGCAAAACCATCCATTTTCAGGATATCTTCTGCTCTTTCTGCAATTTCTCTAATTCTTTCTTCTGGTGTTGTATCTCCTGTTAAGTACCCTGATGATAAAAACTTACGACTATTTTCTGTTAACCATTTAATCTCTGGTTGTTTTGTGGCTTCTTTTCTGGCCTCTTTTCTAGCATTAATTAATTCGTCATAATTGGAAGCTTTGGCCTCTTGGCTTACGTTTGCTTCGGTGTTCTGTTTTGTTTGGTTGCTCATATTAAAATAGGTCGTCGCTAGTTATACTTTTTGTTCTTTTGCTATAGTTTATAGATCTTTTCACGAAGAAATCTCCATGTTTTGTTCCTATAATTTCGTCATCAAACCATTCGGTTTGTACGAGTAATTTTTCGTTTACTTCAAATACTTTTTCAATCCCAATACTTTCTAAAGAATTATTAAAACGGTTTTTAATAAACTCATTAATAACATCTTTTGGAAGGAATTCTAATTCTCCTGCTTCAAAAATCCAGTCGATAACTTTACTTTCCGATTCAAAGGCTTCTTTACATAATTCTTGTACTTGTGTTGCATGTGCTGCATCAAACCATGTTGGGTTTTCGCTTTTAATAATTTTGATAATATCAATTCCGAAATCCCCATGGATTTGTTCCTCTTTAGAGGTTGCTTCCACGACATTAGAAACTCCTTTAAGCATGTTTTTATGCTTATTGAATGCCATAATTATTAAAAACTGCGAAAATAAAGACACGTGTTCTATAAATAGAGAGAATAACAAAATAGATTCTGCATATTCTTTATTGTCTTCACTTTTAGAGTTTTTTAAAGCCATCTCTAAATAATGCACACGACGCATAATTACAGGCTTGTTCTTTATATTTTTAAACTCGTTGTTAAGTCCTAATATTTCTAATAAATGCGAATATGCATCTTGGTGACGCACTTCACTTTCTGCAAAGGTTGCTCCTACCGAACCAATTTCTGGTTTTGGCAATTTATTATAGATTTCTCCCCAAAAGTTCTTCACTGCAACTTCTATTTGAGAAATGGCTAGCATGGTATTTTTAATAGCGTTTTGCTCTACAACAGTAAGTCTTGTTTTAAAGTCTTGTATATCACTAGTAAAATTAAACTCGGAGTGAATCCAATACGAATGTCTAATCGCATCTACATAATCGTTAAGCTCCGGATATTCGTAAGGCTTCAGATTTATACGTTTTTCAAAAATATTTGTTTTTCTATTTCTTGTTTGTTCGTCACGATATAAAATATAGGCTTTAGCAACATCATGAAATGCGCTTTCCATTAATTTCTCTTCTACAAGATCTTGTACTTGTTCTACCGTTGGTATATATCTATAGTCTTGTTCTTTTCGATCTAGCAATGTTTTTAAAACGTTTATAGAAATGGTATTTGCATCTTCTTTACTACCATTACTCACAGAAAGCATTGCTTTTTCTACGGCATTAGATATCTTATTTAAAACAAAAGGACTTGTTTCATAATCTCTTTTAATAATTTGAGTAATCTCCATAATCTTTTAATTAAATAGCTAGTTTGTTATTTGGAATGACGTGTGCCATTCAAAAACTTAATAATAAATCTATAAATCCGTGTTATATATTTCCTTTTGTAGGTGTATAAAAGGAAGCCTTTTTCAAAAAAACATAGAAAATCTATTTCGTTTTTTTGCCCCCAACAAAGATTGACAATTGTACTTAAAAAAGAAAGGGTATTCTGTAAACGTTGTCAACAAGTTTTTAACAACCTAGTATTCACGACGGATTTCAAAGGATTTTACCTGATTATACTAATTAACTGATTGTCAGTGTTTTAAATATCTTAAAGTTTTGTTAACAGCAGTAAAATAAGGGCTTTAAGAATTTTACAAAACAAAAAAAACGAGCGTTTTTTACGCTCGTTTTTCTCCCTAAAATAACTAACTGAAATAACTAAAAAAATCAATCAATATAATCACATAATTTTTGTGTTTTCAAAATTATGTAAGTCGATTAATAGCGAATTAATATTGATCATTTTTTACAATTAATAGCAATGCTAATATCTAGATTTTATACAAAACTCAGATACACAAATGTATAGTTGGTAAGAAATTTTGTATAGTTGGTAAGAAAAACAACCACGCAACCTAAGTACGTATGAAATTATGCTTGCTATACAAAAAAAGCAACCAGCTATACATAATAAACGTATAGCGTCATTTTATATTATTATATTTGATATTATGATAAAAGCAGTAATAGTAGATGATGAACATAAAGCGATCCAAAGTCTTAGTTGGGAGCTTGGTCACTTCAGCAAAGACATAGAAATTATAGAAACTTTTACTAGTCCGGAACTAGCTATATCTTTTTTAAACAAAACAGCAAACACACCAGACTGCCTTTTTCTAGATATACAAATGCCAACTATGGATGGTTTTCAGTTTTTAGAAAAACTAACCAATAAAGATTTCGCCGTCATTATTACCACTGCTTATGACGAGTACGCCATTAAAGCCATAAAACATGAAGCCATAGATTATTTATTAAAGCCTATAGATTCGGATGACCTAAGCAGCACCATTAAAAAACTTAAAAACTTAAACACTAAAAATATTAATTACGACAAGTTAGAAGAGTTGTTTTATAAATTTAATGAAGAAAACAGCAAACAAAAAATCACGATTAACACAGACGGAAAGCTCATATTCTTACATGTAGACGATATTATTTTTATCGAATCGGACGGAAACTATAGTACACTTATTTTAAAAGACAACCAAAAGTTGGTAGTCACTAAAAAATTAAAAGAAGTAAATGCGTTATTACCAGACAAAATGTTTTTTAGAATTCACAATTCTTATATTATAAACCTAAACAAAGTAAAAGAGTTTATTAAAACGGAAGGTTATGTTGTGATGCAATCCAATCATAAAATTCCTGTTGCTAGACAACGTAAGCTAGATTTTTTAGACCGACTTTAAGACATGCAAGCACTACTATCGATATCCTTAAAATATTTCAAGCTAATTACCATTTTGGTATTAGCAAATAACCTGTATGCCCAACAGCCAGAAGTCACTAATTTTAACGTTCAAGTAAAAAGTATTACCGAGAAAAAACCAAATAGCTACCAAGAGCTGTATTCCCTTTTTGATGCGGTTAGTAATGACACCCTAAAAATGCATTACTTATCTACAAAAAGTAAAGCTGCCAACTATCTAGAAGGAGAAAGCTACGCATTAAACATGCTAGGTATCTATTACAGAAACACTTCTAAATACGACAAAGCAATAGAACTTCATAAACAAGCACAAGAATTAGCAATAAAGGCAAATAACCTAGAGTTACAAGTAATTAGCTTAAACATGCTTGGCGTTGTAAACAGAAGGTTAGATTTAATTCGCTACGCACTAGATTTTCACAAACAAGCTTTAGATCTTGCCGAAACCGAAAAAAATCCATCCATTAATTTAAAACGAAGTATTGCGGTTTCCAGAAATAGCATGGGAAATATTTATTTAGCATTAAAACAATATGATTTAGCTTTAATACAATTTAATCAGTCTTTAGAAATTGAAAAATATTTAGACAATAAATTAGGACTAGCAATTAACCACCAAAACATTGGATATGTTAAAGAAAGTAAAGGTTTATTAGAAGATGCTCTTGAAGATTACAAAACATCATTAGATTTCAACAACCAAATAAACTCGGATATTGGCCGTGTAATATGTAACAATAGTATTGGTGTCATCTATATCAAACAAGAAAAGCTAAAAGAGGCACAAACCACGCTTACTACGGCTTTAAAAAAAGCACTACAATTAAACGACCAATACCACATTGCTCCTGTTTATATTAATTTAGGATGGTTGCAGTTAAAGCAAAATAGATTTGAAGCATCGGAAAACAGCTTAAAAAAAGGATTACAAAAATCTAACGACTACAATTTAGTAACCTCTAAAATTGATGCGTATAAGTACCTTTCCGAATTATACGAACTAAAAGGAGATTACAAAAAATCTAACGAATACTACAAAGCACATGTTGCTTTAGACCAAACAGTAACCAACGAAAGAAACTTACAATATGTAAATGATCTGGTTATTAAATATGAAAGCGAAAAGAAAAGCAATCAAATAAAAGAACTAGCTAGTGAAAATGAAATTGTAAAACTACGCTTAGCGCAAAACAAAAGAATTTTATTACTAAGTGTCTTTGGCGCACTATTAACCTTAGGCATTTTGTATGTATTAAACCGACAAAAGAGTTTAAAAAGTGAAAAGCAAATTATTATGCTGGAGCAGGATATGTTGCGCAATCAAATGAATCCGCATTTTATATTCAACACATTAAACTCTATTAAACTTTACATTATTAATAATGAGAAGGAAAACGCGGTGTACTACTTAAACAAGTTCTCTAAACTTATTCGAAAAATTCTAGTAGCATCTACAGAAAAAGAAATCTCTTTAGCTGAAGAAATAGAAACCATGA
>JAGPUY010000246.1 GCA_018067265.1 Oceanihabitans sp.
GTAAAAAAGGATCTGCAATTAAACCACGACCAATCATAAAATGATCAATACTAGGAAAACGAGCTTCCATTTTTTTAAAAGCGCCTACACTAGTGATATCTCCATTATAGTACAATTTGTGTTTGGTACTTGGTATGCAACGTTCAAAAGCATCTAAATCTACAGGTCCTTTATACAACTGCTTGCCAATTCGGGCATGAATGGCAATATTTTTAAGCGGATACTGATCTAGAATAGGGAAGGTGTCTAAAATTTCTTCGGCATGGTCATAACCCATTCTCATTTTCATGGATACCGTAATATCGGTTTCGTTATGTGCTCTTTTTAAAATCTCGTCAATCTTTGTCGGATTGCAAATTAAGCCAGAACCCATTCCCGATTTGGTAACCATTGGGTACGGACAACCCAAATTCCAGTTCAGCTCTTTGTAACCCAAACTTTGCACGTATTTTACAACAAATAAAAACTCGTCGGCATCATTGGTCATTACCTGCGGGATCACCTCTAAAGTGGTATTGTTTTCCGGTTGTAAATCTAATTGATAGGATTGCTTGATTTTTAACTTGCCGTTTAGCCTAATATAAGGCGCGTAAAAAGTATCAATACCTCCAAAATAATGATGAAATGCATTACGAAACCTAAAGTCTGTAAAGCCTTGTAATGGCGAAGAAAGTAATGTTATACTCATAGTTTATGCTTGTCACAAATATAAGCGAATTGTTTTTGTTTTATAGGTGTGTTTTGAAGTTTCGTTATCTGTGTTTGTAAAGAGTTTGTTGTATGTGTTTTTGTTTTTAATGAATTGATTTGTAGTGGTATGTGTGGTTAGGTATTTTTCGGTATCACTAGTGTTTCCTTGTCAATATGACATTTATTTAAATGAAAAAATGGCAATAATTCTGAAAATTTGACAGAAAGACTCGCATTTTAATACGTTTTTTTGTTTCTAAATAGGAAGGATTCATTTTGGTATTTTATTTGTAAATAAGATATCGAAATCGTAAGTATTTCAAATTTGAAATAATGTTTAATTTAAATTTTTTAATTATGAGCAATTTAGTTAATGTTCCTAAAAACGGAAGTTTAGCAAACACAAGTTCAAATGCAAACTTCCCAACATTGTCCAATTGGATAGAGGATATCTTTAATAGAGATCTTCCGTCGGTATTTACTTCTAATTTTAATACTGGAATTACTTTACCAAAAGTAAATATCAAAGAAACAGCCGATTCCTTTATAGTAGAAATGGCAGTTCCCGGTCTTAAAAAATCAGATTTCCATCTGGATTTGGATAATCAAGTTTTATCTATTTCTACAGAGACAAAGGATGAAAAAGAGGTAAAAGAAGAAAACTTTACGCGTAGAGAGTTTGGCTACTCTTCGTTTAAAAGAACTTTTACGCTTCCCGAAAGTGTAAATGATGAAAAAATTGATGCGAACTATAAAGACGGCATTTTAAGTGTGCTTCTTCCAAAAAAAGAAGAGGCAAAACAAAAGCCCGCAAGAAGCATTAAAGTAAGCTAATCTATCTTTCCATTTTAGCGTGTAATGTTAAGAATATGGGGCTGATTTTTCAGCCTCATTCTTATCCGTACATTTTAATGAATTAAAAAACAATATGGTTATGCCAAGAAAATTTAAACCTGGAGATTGGGTAAAAGTTAAAGGCAAGTTTACCGCTCCAAAAATGCAAGTGATCCAATATGTTTCAAAAAAAGATTGGCTTTTTGGTATGGTTAATACCGATCGTTATTTGGAATGTGTTTGGTATAAAAATGGGGAACGAAAATTAAAAGTGTATCACCAAAACAAATGGATTAAAGTGGTAGAAACTGGTGGTTTATTCCAAACATGTATTCCAACGCCTAAATTAAGTATAACTTAAAATTTAAAGTGATGAAAAAATATGTTTTATTATGTATGGTTGGGTTGTTAAGTATGCGTTGCAGCGGACAAAATACAGAAACAGAGACAAAAAAAGAGAAGCTGGTCGAGCAACCTAAAGGTTCTTGGAAAGTAGATAAAGAGTTTGATGAAAATGGCAATTTAGTGAGATATGACAGTGTTTATTCTTGGTCTTCTAGTAATACCTACGATAAACTCTCCTTATCAGAACGGGATAGCCTAATGCAATCTTTTAAATCGAAATTTTTTACAAACTTTTCAGAATTTGAAAATCAAGGATTTGAGGCTGTGTTTTCACCAGATTCCCTTTTTAGTAAGCGTTTTTTTAACGATGATTTTTTCGAAAGTCCTTTTGGTGCAGACTTTATAGATATAGATAAAATAAGACAGCAAATGACTGCAAGACAGAAGAGGCTTTTAGAAAAATACCAGTCCGAATTAATCCAACCTGAAAACGAAAACTAAATGGTTTTCGTCTTTTTTTTTTGTTTTTTTGAAAAAGGTAAATAGCAAAAAACCACCTTTCGAGGTGGTTTTTTTGTTTTAGATAAGTATGGAAAGTTTGCTTCGGCTTTTGGCTCGCAAAGACAAATAGATATCCGATTATCAGGGAATTGCGCTTCGCTTATTTACTTTTTTTTATCTTGTTGTTCGGTTTGAACATGATTGTTAGTTGCGCTTTTTTCTTCGTTCGACATGCCGTTCGACATGCCAATCATAAGTGCGGCAAGGACTAAAAAAAGTTTTCTTTTTATCCAATAGACACACTGCTTGGATTTCTCCAAGACGGTTTTCTTTTTTTGTTTATACATTCTAGTAATGATAAAGGATTATACATTTTTTTTATCACGATACTAGCGTAGACAGTAAAACTGTTCTAGGCTTTGATGTATAAACAGGAATAGGTATTGGTAGAAGTAACTCTTTGGTGTAAAAAAATGCTTTGCGCTATTTTAGAATCTATCTTTTGATAAAGCGCTATGCGTAATTTTAAAAGAATGGAGGTTTGTGTAGAATTCACATCGCGTAGCTTGCGAAATGCAATTCGTGCAATAGATGCTTTTTTAGAAAGTGTTTTTCGACCATAAACATAAAGATTTGCATGTTTAAGGCTACTTTCTTTTCTAAAGTTTATAAAGGAAACTTGATACTGTTTATCTGAATGTATAGAAGCATATAGTGCACCTTCATTAACCGTTAAGCCAAAAATTAGCAAGAAGGAAATAAGATATTTTAGATGCTTTTTCACTATATATACTGCTTCATTATTTAATGAAAAACCACCTCGAAAGGTGGTTTTTTTGTTTATAAAATTATTGAAAGATTCCTGCCTTCGAAGGAATTAATCTATTCTTCAATCACAAACTCCAAAGGAATTCCCGTTGCTCCATTAGGAAA
>JAGPUY010000035.1 GCA_018067265.1 Oceanihabitans sp.
AAGATATATTTTGCTTTCTTGCAATTATTCCGTCTAGTATATCAGAGATTAGTCCTAAATACATGAGTACAACAAGGATTGTTTTTGCACTTTCTCCAATAAAATAGGCTAACGCCAAAATAATGGGTGCTAATAATAATCGGAATAGTATTAATGAAATTGGTATGTTCATTTTTGATTTTTGTTAACGTGTTTAGCTAACCAATTTAATAAACTAAAATGAACCAGCGGAAATTCCGAAGGAAATTTCCAGATAGGCTGGAACCCAGTAATTAAATATACGTGGTGTTACAGGTCTTTTTTATAATTCTTGATTTATTTAGATCTTCCTTAAGAATTCCTTAATCAGATCTATTCTTGTTCAAAAATAACGTTTCTTTCCGTGTTTTTCTTATACATGTTCTTAGGAATAACCGCTCTGTTCGCAGTGGAACAATAGTTTTTACTATTTGGGTTTAGAATATAGTCGAGTTGATACGCAATCATTTTTTCAAAAGGAATAAGGAAGTCTTTCGTCTCGCATTGTTCTAAGTTACCTTTCTTAAGTAAATTTAAGACCGTATAGACAGATTCAATAGTGCTAAGACAAAGAGATTCTGGTTGCTGCTTGATGATAAATTTTGATTTGATTTTATTATCAAAACTTACTCTTTGTAGTTTTTGTAAGTTCGTACTTAGTTTCAGTATTTTACGGGCGCAAGGCCATGTGCCATCGATAAGGAAGATATGTGGATTCGTACCCATAAAAGAATTCATTTCTGAACTTTTTCTTACCGATAAGTTGAAATTATCTTTTCCCGGATAAAGTAAGAAAGAGGAATTTTTTTCTTGATTCAATATTTCATTTACACGCTTATTATTGGTAAAATCGACACCAACTATAATTTCTGAATTTTCAAGTTGCAGATTAGTCATATGTCCTGTTCCATTTTTTTCTTTTTTGTACTCCTTCGGGTGCATAAGAATAATAAAACGAGTCTTCGTCTGGAAAGGGCTAATGTGTTTACAAATACATGTGCTAGAAGGTCTCATGCATTTGTAACATTCTATTCTTGGATCTTTTATTTCTACTTGCAAGGGGAATCTTTTATTTTTCTAAGTGGTTATACGTGTTTGTGTATGGAAAGTTGCGTGCGTAAGCATCTAATTTAGTAAACTAAAATTTACCAGAGCATATGCCGAAGGAATTTTCCAAATAGGCGAGAACCTAGCAATTAAAGATATATGTTGTTACCCACAGTTATTTGTATTAATATAGTTTTGATTCGGATGCATTTTTTCAATCCAATATTTTTTGTCCGAATCCACTGAAAAGTCTTTGTGTCAATAATCCATTTTAAGACTGATTTTATTGTTTTTGTAACCACATCCTAATTTCTTTTCGTAAGGAAACTTCGGGGTTTGGTAACGGAATTGTTTGTCCAAATTGTTTACTTCTATTAAATTTTGAAAACATAATTTTATGTTTTTTCCAAACTTCAGGATACAATTCTAAGAACTTATTAAAAAAACTTTGTTCATTAATTTTCCCTTCTATTTTAGAAAGTACTTCTTTAAATTTTTGCTCTTGTTCTATAATCATTTTGGTAGTATTCAGTAATAAATAAAACTATTTGTAGTTTCTGATTTTATTCTTTTTAATTGTGAGTGACGTGTTTGTGTATGACTTCGTTGCGTTTTTTAAACACCTAATTTAGCAAATACAAAACAAACTATAAAATTCGAAAGGATTTTTGTGAGTAGGCGAGTACTAGTCCTTAATTTTATGCGGTGTTGTGCTTAGTGTTTTTATAATTTTTCTTTAAACCATTTAATTAATAATTTATTTAACTCCTCTTTTTTATTAGAAAACTTGTGGTCAGTCTTTACTTTTTCTAATTTAAAATCATAGTTTATTTTAGTTAATTTATTAGCTATTAAATCAGCTTGATTAGGATTTACTTGTTTGTCTTCTGTTCCGCAAAGAATTAGTAAACTAGAGTTTTTATCTAATTCATTAGCCCAATAAGATACAGAACGCTTTTTTAGTTCTTCACTTTTATTTTGTTGGTATTTTGGAATTAGTTTAGCATATACCATACTTTCCATTTTAGGTCTATCAATAATTAGTTTCTCTAAATCAGACGGACCATTTCCAATTACTGCGGTTTTAATTTTATTAGTATACCTAAGAGATAAGTATGTCATCATTCCACCTCTCGACCAACCAAACATTCCAATACGATTAGAGTCTGCTTTTTTTATAGTTTTAATGGTTTCTGTTAAACTTAAAACATCATTAATGTCATTACCTCCAAACTCATCATTTTCTCTGTAACAACTGGCTATAATTAAATAATCTTCATTTACTAATTTTGAAGCAGAATGTATTAATGAATGAAGTGTTTTGCCCTTTGCTACTTTTCCAACTTCTTTATTTCCGCCTCTGTTAAAAATAATTACAGGAAATTTCCCTTTTTTTCTTGGTTCAGCAATTATTCCATTAACTAATAAGGAATCACTTTTATAAACAATAACATAAAAATTAATGTTATCTAAATATTTATAGTTTTTTGTTAGAGAATTATTTTCAGAAATACTATTCCAAATTGGTGGTATTTTTGAAAGGTCTATTATTTTTTTAGATAAAATATCTCCATTTTTTAGATTTTGTGAATTTTTGTAATCGTTAGCGCTAATTTTATAATCAAGAGTTGTATTGGTTAATGAATCAGAATTTTGATAAGATTTATAATACTTTGAACCAAATTTGAAACCAATAAAAAGA
>JAGPUY010000335.1 GCA_018067265.1 Oceanihabitans sp.
GTCAAAAAAAAGATAATTATAATTGCATTTTTCATAAGCTTAATTTTCTATTTATTACATTAATTTTTCTGACTAGTTTCTATTTTTAAAGTGACTATAAACTGATCATTTTTTAAAATAGTTTTAAAGCTGAATTTATCTGGATACAATAACTGCAAACGTTTTTCTAAATTTTGAAGTCCGATACCAGAGCCACTTTTATCATCGGTTTTCTTCGGAAAATTATTGTTTTCCACCGAAAATAAAACGGTATTATCATCACAAGTCATATGAATAGCAATACTACTTGGCTTTGTGGCAGAGACACCATGTTTAAAAGCATTTTCGATCAACGAAATAAATAACAAAGGTGCTATTTGTATACCAGTTTCTTTTACAGGAAAGCTATAGCTAACGCTTGTTTTATCGGACACTCTTAACTTCATTAAATCGATATACTTCTTAAGAAAATCAATTTCTTTAGTCAGTGGCACCACTTCTAAATTCGTTTCATACAACATGTAGCGCATCAATTTACTTAAACTGTGTATGGAAGACTTTGCTTGATCTGGCGAAATATCGACTAAAGAATAAATGTTGTTTAATGAATTAAAAAAGAAATGCGGTTGCAATTGGTAATGCAAATGCTGTAACTCTGACTTCAATTTAAAATTAGCAGCTTCTTTACGTTCCGCTTCTGTTTTCACCCAACGTTTTGTCGATTTTAAAGCAATTGAAAACAACAGCGGTGCCATATAAGACAAGACTTGTATATAAATAGCCATTTTAAATGGTGGCGCAACTCTGTTCGTGTTTTCTAGGCGCTTTTTTATAATTTGTTGAAAGAAGTTATCTTCAATATATTCTTTTAAAAACAAGAAGAAGGCAATTATTGTGGCGTTTATAACTATAAACTGCAGCATTTTTTTAGGGAATAAAAAGCGATCTACTAGGACAAAGTAATTGAAGTAGAAGATTATAGTAGAAAAGAACAAGGGGATCCAGAAATGCGCTTTAACTCTATCCAACTCTTGTTCTTGTCCGTACGACAATAAGTAAGGTAAACTAAATAGTGTTAACCAAACTAGTAGATGTGTAAGGACTGTATTTGTTTTATTTTTATACATAATTTATTATTCGTAACGCAAAGCGGTTATTGGATCTAAAGCCGATGCTTTTCTTGCTGGATACCATCCAAAAAAGATTCCTGTGACAGCACATACAGCAAAAGAAATGACAATAGAATACATAGCCACGCTTGTAGGCCAATTTAAGAATTTTTCTATGAAAACAGTGGCCCCGAGTCCTAATAAAACTCCTAAAACACCACCTGTGATACTAATTAAAATAGCTTCGATAAGAAATTGCATTAAAATATCGGCACCCTTAGCGCCTACTGCCATACGTAAACCAATCTCTTTGGTACGTTCTTTTACCGAAACATACATGATATTCATAATCCCAATTCCTCCAATTAATAACGAAATACTTGCTACTGCAACTAGTAAAATGGTTAACATTTCGCTAGTAGAACTAAAGGTCGAAATTAATTCTTCCATAGAACGTACATGAAAATCATCCTCTTCACTATCTGCCAATTTATGTTGTTCGCGTAAAATATTCGATACTTCTATAACCACATTTGGTGCTTCTTCTTCACTAACTGCAGATGCTATAATCTGATTCAAATGATCGATAGCCAAAATACGTTTTTGTACTGTAGTATACGGCGCAATAACCACATCATCCTGATCTTGACCAAAGGTGTTCTCCCCTTTTTCTTCTAAAACACCAATCACTTTAAACGGAATATTATTAAAACGAATCATTTGCCCCACAGGTTCTTGTCCGTCAGGAAACACATTGTCTACCACGGTCTGACCAATTAAAGCGACTTTTGAAGCCGTTTGTACTTCTGCATCTGTAAACATACTTCCACTTTGTAAATCCACTACTTTGATGCTTAGATACTCCGGGTTTACACCATAAATAGAAGATGGCCAGTTGTTGGACCCGTTAATAACTTGTCCTTTACCTTCTACCACAGGAGTACTATAACTTAACAGTGTAGACTGTTTTTTTATCGCTTGAAAATCACTTAAAGTTAGTGACTCCATAACACTTGCTTCTTGTCTTACACCTCCTCGTGTGTCTGATCCTGCTTTAACAGTAATCATGTTAGAACCCATTGCCGAAATGGTAGTACGAATACTTTCCTTAGATCCTTCTCCAATGGCTAACATAGCGATTACAGAAGCTACACCTATAATAATTCCAAGCATCGTTAGTAAGGTTCTTGTTTTATTAAGAACGATGGCTTTTGTTGCGATTTTAAATACATTTAATAGTCTCATAATTAATCGTCTTGTTTAGGTAATTTGGCTAATTCTTCTGCTGCAGATTGCACATTATCATTTTTATAATCTTGCATAATATCACCATCCTTTAATACAATAGTTCTACTGCTAAAGGTTGCTATATCTGGCTCATGCGTAACAAATGTGATGGTAATCCCTTGTTTGTTTAATTCTTGAAATAAGGACATAATCTCATAGGACGTTCGTGTATCTAAGTTTCCGGTAGCTTCATCTGCTAGAATCATTACTGGATTGTTAACCAAGGACCTTGCAATGGCAACACGTTGTTGTTGTCCTCCCGAAAGCTGCGAAGGTGTATGATGCAATCTATCGCCCAAACCAACCATCTCTAAAGCTTTAATTGCACGCTCCCTTCGGGCTTCGGAATTTACTTTACTGTTATATAATAAGGGTAATTCTACGTTTTCAATAGCAGATGTTCTTGCTAGTAAATTATACGATTGAAAAATAAACCCAATCTTTTCATTTCTTATGGTTGCTAATTCATTTCTATTTAAGTCTTTTACCGATACACCATCAATTTCATAGATTCCCGATGTTGGTTGATCTAAGCATCCTAAAATATTTAGCATCGTACTCTTTCCAGAACCACTAGATCCCATAATAGTAACAAATTCCCCTTCTTTTATAGTAAACGAAATACCTCTTAGTGCATGAACCGTTTCGGTTCCCATGGTAAACTCTCGTTTTAAGTCTTCTATTTTAATTATCTCTTTAGTCATGGCTATTTGTTATTTTTTTCCTCCTGGTCTTTGTGGCATAAACGGACTTTCGCTTTTCGCAGATCCACTAGCTTCCGATTTTGCAACGCCTTTTAGACTATACACTAGTTTCTCTCCTTCAGAAACACCGCTTAACACTTGTACATTCACACCATCACTTGCTCCAAGTGTTACTACTTTAGGTGTGATTGCTCCGTTAGTTCCTAATACCCAAAGTGATGTTTCCTCTGTAGATAATTTGCTGTTATTTTCAGATAATTGATGTTGTGCATTATAGGCTGCTAGGGTTTCTGTTTCTGGTTTAAAGTTGATGGCTTTCGCTTCCGCAGTTAACACATCATTTAATTCTAAAGTATAAATAGAAATGGTTGCTGTTAATCCTGGTTTTAGTTTTAAGTCTGGGTTATCTGCTTTAATTACAACCGTATACGTTACTACATTTGAAGTAACTGTTGGGTCTAAACGAACTTGTGTAACTACACCTTCAAAGGTTTCTCCTAAGTAAGCATCGACTGTAAAAGTTACGCGTTGTCCATCTTTTACTTGTCCGATATCTGCTTCATCCACATCGGCTTCTACTTGCATTTCTTTTAAATCTTGTGCAATCGTAAATAAGGTTGGTGTACTTAAACTTGCGGCAACCGTTTGGCCTTCGTCAATCGCTCTAGACAATACCACACCATCAATTGGCGAATAAATATTGGCATAACCTAAATTGGTTCTGGCTTGTTGTAAATCGGAATAACGCTGCGTTACCGTTCCTTTTGCAGTTTCATAGCTGAATAATGCATCGTCAAAATCAGACTTACTAATCACTTGATTGTCGAACAATGTTTTTTGTCTGTCGTAAATGGTTTTGGTATAGTTTCGCTGACTAACCGCATTATCATACGCTGCTTGTGCTTGTGTTTTGGCTGCATTTAAATTGGTTTTATCCAATTCGGCAATGAGCTGTCCTTCGGAAACCACGCTATTATAGTCCACATATATTTTTTCTACAACACCAGATACTTGTGTCCCTACTTCTACTTGGGTAATAGGTTCCATGGTTCCGGTTGCAGTAACCATGGTTGTTACGTCTGCTTTTTTAGCTACTATGGTTTTTGCTGCTACTATTATAGCATCGTCGCCTTTTATAAAACTATAGCCTATGACTGCCAATAGTACTATTATCACGCTTGTTATGATGATTTTCTTTTTAGTTTTCATAATTTTTTGAATTAAAGTTGGATATCGTTTCCTTGGTAAAATTGTAATAATTGGTGGTATAAAATGTTTAAGTATTTAGATTGTAAATAGTTTTGCTGTGCATTGGTATATGTGTTTTGACTAATCACTAAATCGGTAGTACTTAAAGCTCCCAATTCATACTTTTTTTGTGCAAGTTTATACGATTGTTCTGCTGCTATTTTGGAAGCTTCCGAAGCAACTACTTGCTCTTGCGCAGATACTGCATTTTGATACGCCGTTTCTACTTTTTTATAGATTTCTTTTTCTGTGCTTTGCTTTTGAATTTCCGCTTTTTCAATATTGATGTTCGCCGTTTTAACCGCTGCTTTGGTTTGATTTCTATTGAATATTGGAATACTTAAAGACAGTCCAATTTTTTGATTGAAATTAATATCAAACTGATCGGAAAAGCTATTATCATTAATACTTGTGTAACCAGAACCAATGCTTCCAGATAAGGATAAGGTTGGTAAATAAGCTCCTTTAGCAATATCTAATTCTTTCTTATTGGCTTCAATATTTAAAATACTAGATTGTATTTCTGGAAGAAAACTAAGCGCATTCGTATAGACTTTCATTTTATCCAACTCTAGATTTACTAAATCCATGTTTTCATCAATGGTTTGAATCTCTAAATCTTCTAAAGGAGATAATTCTAATAATTGTTTCAACTGAATGATATATTGCTGGTAATCGTTTTTAGCAGCAATCACATTGTACTTGTTTGTCGCTGCTTGGCTTTGCGCTTCGGTATAATCCCCTAATGCAATGGTTCCCGCATCTAAACGTGCTTTTGCTCTTTCTACTTCTTTTTGGGAGGCAGTTACATTGTTTTCCGCAATAGCGATATTTTCTTTACTATACAGCGTTTGTAAATACACTTCAAGAATATTTAAAGCAATGTTATTCTTTTCTACTTCTTCTTGAAAAACACTTTGCGCTAAGAACAGTTTATTTTGTTGGATTTGATTGTTCAATTGATTCCCTTGAAACAAAGTCATCGAACTGTTAATACCAACATTGGTACTATTAATTTGATCGGTTACATAACTGCTGGTAATAGGATCGATGGTATTTCCGCTAGAAAAATTTTGGGAAGCACTACCAAATAAATTAGGCAGTCTAGACGATTTGGATTTGCTATAATCTATTTCGGCAATGTCCTTATTTAAGGCAGCATCTTTAACTGTGATGTTGTTTTCTAGAGCATACGTGATGCAATCTTCTAAGGACCATACTTTGGGTGTTGTTGCTGTAGTGGCATCTTGCGCAAAAGTGAACTGCACGAAGAATAGACTTGCAAGGATTAGATATAATTTCATTTTTGTGAGTATTTGGTTTTAACACTTCAAAGGTGAAACTATATACTATCTTAATATAAAGGAATAGACGTTTGGGGGAATTACCTATACGAAAACCGAAATTTTATCGATACGTTTTTTTTCGATTTGCTCGGAAGGCTCTAAAAACAAAAACAGCATCTAAAATATGTAGATGCTGTTTTTTATAAAAGGTATAGAATCAAGGATTCTTTAAATACTCTCAGTCCTTACTTGTTGCACAATTACTTGGCGCTTTTCAAAGTAATCTTCAATTCGATTTCAGTGTTTAATAGTTTAGAAATCGGACAAACTTCTTTTGCTTTGTGTGCTATTTGCTGAAACTGTTCTGCATCAATTTCTGGAACATCACCAACTAAATTCAAAGTGATTTTTGTAATGGCTCCATCTTCAAAAGTAACGGTAGCATCGACATCTAAAGTAGTTGCTGTAAAGTTATTTTCGTTTAGTAAGAAGCTTAATTGCATCGCAAAACATCCTGCATGTGCTGCGCCTATTAATTCTTCTGGGTTGGTTCCTTTTTCTCCATCTTCAAATCGGGTATGAAAAGAATAGGCTGTTTTATCTAGAACTTTACTTGCTGTGGTTAGATTTCCTTGTCCATCTTTACCACTTCCTTGCCATACTGCATTTGCTTTTCTTGTAAATTTCATAATATCTGTTTTAAGTGAAACTAAATTATTTATTTGGAAGCATTCGGATAATCAGTATATCCCTTTGCTCCAGTTGTGTAAAACGTATCCTGGTCCCATTCGGCTAATTCCAAATGATTCTCAAAACGTGCGACTAAATCGGGATTCGAGATGAATGGTTTTCCGTAAGCTACTAAATCGGCATCACCAGCTTCCAGGACTTTATTTCCTTTCTCTTGATCAAACGCCGTGTTAACCATTAATGTCCCGTTGTATAAAGGTCGGAAATGTTTTGCAATTTCGGTTACTGCAAAAGGGACTTCCGAAACATCGGAAAAAGGTTCCGATAGATGTACATACGCTAAATGGTAATCGTTTAATTTTTTAAGGATGTATTCAAAGGTAGGAATCGTGTCTTTATCTAAAGTTATTCCGAATAAACCATTTAAAGACGGATTAAAACGGACACCTATTTTTTCCTGCGGAATCACTTCTTTCATCGCATCTAAAACTTCAAAAAAGAAACGTGCTCTATTTTCAAAGCTTCCGCCATAATCGTCTGTTCGTGTATTCGAACATCCATTAAAGAATTGCTGAAATAAATAGCCATTAGAAGAATGAATTTCTACGCCATCAAAACCTGCTTTTATAGCATTTGCTGCCGCATTTTGAAAATCTTGAACTGTAGTTTTAATATCTTCGACACTCATTTCTTTAGGCGTCACGGTATCTTTAAAGCCTTCTGGCGTAAATGATTTAGCATTCGGATTTATAGCAGAAGCCGACATCGGCAATGCACCATGATGAAAATCTGGATGTGACATACGTCCGACATGCCATAACTGAATAAATATTTTTCCACCTTTATCCTGTACTCGTTTGGTTACTTTTTGCCAACCTGCTACTTGTGCATCGGTATAAATTCCTGGCGTATTTATATAACCAACCGCTTGCTCGGAAACTGGAGAACCT